>DATMBG010000017.1 GCA_035559535.1 Candidatus Limnocylindrales bacterium | reverse complement strand
TACTTTCAGGCTCGTTTGGCTTTTACCATGGCTATGTTCAACGTGCTGGTTCAATGGAATGGCTTGCAAGTTAATGAGGATGGCTTCATACCCCTTTCTATAGCCAGATTCAGCCTTTAAAATAACTAGCACCATTGGTTAATACTATAAATAGAAAGGTCGTATGACCTGCAGGAAGATCATCCAGGGTTGCCCTTAAACAGGACAGTCCCAAAGGGTTACTCCCTACGCATCAAGTCAAGAAAGGGAGAAGCCTTTTTTCGGTCTGAACATCCCTCTCCAGGGGCATAAGCACCAGGATAAGAAGGTTAGCCCCGGCGGGGCAACCTGTTTCACAGGCCGCTCCTACAGAGCTTGAAAAATTCCGAATCCCCCGACGCAAGTCGGGGGTTACCAACTGTTTGCCCCTGATAGAAGGGCTTTTCAGCTTATCCTGGTGCCTGGGAAGTAAGGGGAAGATCCAGACCCCTGCAGGTTAAACATGAGGATTCTTGCCTTTTCTTTCTACTTATTTAAGGGTAACGGTAAACTGATTACGACCCTTGGGATTTGGAACCTTGAAATTATGCTCCATAACCTGTTTATTGCCCTGAGTGACGATGGCTTTATAGGTTCCATTGGGAAGTGTTAAAGTAAGATTACCCTGCGCGTCGGTCTGACCTTCTGCCACCTTTTGTCCTCCCGGAACGGCATAAACGGTGATTCCATAACCTGCCAGAGGTCTTTTTTTCCGATCCTGCAAGTGAACACTAAGTGCAGTAGAAGGTTGGGATGGCTGGGAGGTAGGGGCTGTCACCTGGGGTTGTGGAGGTTGTGAACTTGGAATCGATTTAAGAGCTGTCGTTGCTATGGTTACGGTTAATTGATTACCACCCCCCTCACCGGTAGGAACGGAAAAAGCCTGTTCCGCCAGTTGATCGGTTCCTCGGGAGTTACGGGATACATACACACGATAGCTCCCATTGGGAAGGTTGAAGGTCGCATTGCCTTGCCGATCGGTTTGGGTATCTCCCCACTTCTCTGGATTGGAGGTCGGTCCGGAATAAACCCAAACCCAGTATCCTGCCAGAGGGGTCTTATTTTGATCCTGTACATGGATGGTAATAGTTTGGGTTGTAGGGGAAGGAGGATTGGCGGTTTGTGTGAGCGTGGAACTTCCCCGGGGGGTAATAGTGACTGTCAGAACCCCCTGGTTATCCTCAACCCCGGAATCGTTAATTCCTAGAAAAAGTTCCCCACTTCCGGGCATAGTCAATTCCGTAGCGGATCCCACCGGACGTATCTGATTTCCTACCTTAGCCAGCAAAATTCCTGGAGGTTGTACAGGAAGAGGAAAACTACTTCCGGCTCTGCTGACAGTTTTGACTCCATCGGGGCCATGCATACCACTTCCCACGGGATCAAAGGACCAGGTTCCCGTTGCTCGAATGTCAAAAACCTGACCGGCTATAACCGATATCCCAGTATCCGTCCAGGGTACATTGGCAGGAACCTGGATCGTAACACTCTGAGGGGACTGAGCCAATACAGAAGATTGGGCGTAACCGGTTCCCACGGTACTCGTTGTAGACTGGGGAAGGGGGGTTGTGGCTGTACTACTAGGCGTAGGACCTATCATCCGACCGGCCTTGGTTTTTATGGTAACAACCACAGCGCCCTGATTATCACTTACTCCAGAGTCGTTGATTCCCAGAAAAAGCTTGCCACTTTCCGTCATCTTGAGTTCAGCGCTGGATCCTACCGCACGGATATGGTTACCCACTTTAAGCAATAAAATACCGGGAGGTTGACTTGGAAAAGGAAAACCGGGACCAGCTTGTGAAACCGATTTAACCCCATCGGGGCCATGCATGCCGCTCCCCTTCGGGTCAAAGGACCAGGCTCCCGTCGCTCGAAAATCAAGAATCTGCCCTGTCGTTACCGTTATGCCGGTATCTGTCCAGGGTACGTTAGCAGGGACTGTTACAGTGACAGATTGAGCTAATGTAAGGGATGGGATCAAAAAAAGACCCCCTAAGATAAGCAATCCTAATCTCATTAAAAGTTTTGGACGAACAAACATAGTCAATTTTTCTCCTTTTGATTTTTTAATGATTCTTACCCTTTTACCTGATAACAGTACACTGTTTACTTAGTTTTGGCTTAACTTTTAAGTGGCCCTTACCCCCGGCCCCTCTCCCCCTCCCTCACCCTCCCCGTCCACGGGGAGGGAAGGGGTGGGGGCGGAGAGGGGAGCGAGAAGATCTCCGGGTCAACTTCCCAAATACCCCCCTCTCCCGAAGCCTCGGGAGAGGGGTCGGGGGTAAGGGTAGTAGTTAAATATTTTCTTCCCATTGCATTTCGCAGGGTTATTAATAAATTCCATAGCGGCAAGGTTGAATCCTGCCTCTATGGTATGAAAGGCAAATGGGTATCCCTCTAGCCGGAGTTGCAATTCCAAAACGCCGTTCTCAAAACGACCATTTGGGTTACAACCTCCGATTTAAACCTGGTTATTTGTAATTTCCTCTACTTTGGTAGACGCACGGCCAGGGGAAAAGTTTCTATAAGCCAGATAGTTCGATAAAATTAAAAAATTCGGAAGTCAGAATAACCTCTGAATTTAAACTCTGACCTTCTTTACTCCCAGGCCTCTTCCCACATTTCCCCTTCATAGATGACGCGAACGTCACCTTCCATAAAGACCTTGCTTATACGATCACCGGTCTTTTCAAAATAAATCTTCAAGATTTCACCACTTCGAACATGAACATCTACCGGAGAAACCGTCCATCCCAACTCGCTGGCAATAAGTGCCGCAGCCACAGAACCGGTTCCACAGGCCAGGGTTTCATTCTCAACGCCGCGCTCATAAGTTCGAAGCTTGAGGGCGTGTTTATTCAAAACCTCGGCAAAGTTTGCATTGGTTCCGGCAGGTTGAAATTCCTTATGGTAGCGCGTTTTTCTTCCCAGACCGACGACATCCACCCGTTCTATATCGTCTAAAAAATAGACGACATGAGGAACTCCCGTATTGATAAAGTGAACTTTCCAGGTTTCTCCATCGATATCGAGGGGAAAGTTTAATCGAAGATCTTTAGGATCACCGAGTTGTACCTTCACCCTACGTTCATTGGTTAGTTCGGCTTGAATAATTCCCGCCAGGGTTCGAAAAGCCATTTTCCTTGGAGCAATTCCTTTAAGATATGCGAACCGGGCTGCACACCGGGACCCATTCCCACACATCTCGGCTTCTCCCCCGTCGGCATTATAATAATGCCATTTAAAATGAGCAAGCCCTCTTCGAGCATCTTCTTCATCGGGATTCTCTATGAGAATGAGTCCATCCGCTCCTACCGAAACAGCCCGTCGACAGACTTTGTAGATAAATTCCTTGAGTCGGGTTTTGTCCACTACCTGGTTTCGATTATCAATCAGGATGAAATCGTTTCCACTTCCACTCATTTTTAAAAAAGGTATTTTTTTCATAGGCCTTGGGTAGATGGGAAGCATTTACCATCCAATCTGAGTTTACTTCTCATCTTCATCGGTATAGTTTGCTTTTATTTGGTTTGAAATTTGCATACTTACCTTGGGATAAGAATACCACTCTTTTAAAACTTTTGTGCCGGGTGTAATTTTTAGGACAAAACGGTAATCAATACATATAATAGTATTTTCCTCTTGGAAAGCCATGCCATTATTTTATTGGACAAAAATTTTAAAAAAAAGTTGACAAGGTACCGGGGACTTGTTAGCCTAAAAGGCCAAGATTAGGTGAATCCAAGGTAGAAAACGTATAACTTATCCCATAAGCTCTAAAAACCATGGAAATGGTTAGAGGGTTAAGGAGATTTTAGTAAAAATCGTATTAAATCTCCAGTAAGACTCCGGTAGAAGTTCAAATAGAGTTAGTTTTAGGCTCAGGAGGATTTTATGGTTGAATTTATTCCTAAGCAAGTTATTCAGAAGGTAGCAGAACAGGATTTATGGAGATATCGAAGTTATACGGGAGATTTTAATTTAGAATTTCCTTTAAATGTTGGGGATGTTTTTCAGCGTATTTTTGGGCTTCAGATAGACTTTATTGATCTAACCCAAGAAGAATCCCTTAAAAAGGTCTCAACCCAGAATACGTGGGGAGGGTTATATCCTGAGAAGTGTTTTTTTCAGGGAAAAGATAAGGTTATTCTCATCAATACCGGTTATGCGGGCATGACAGAAGAGTTTTGTCGTTTTGCCATTGCCCATGCAGGTGGACATTATGCCCTTCACTATCGTCCAGAGGGCGCCTTTAATGCCGGATGGGATGATCTCCTACATGTTTCATCTGAACCCACTGCGCCCTTGTTATCTGGACCCCTGTTCTGCAATCCATTGGATACCTATCACCCTCTGGAAATCCAGGCCAGTTATTATGCTGCAGCCATTCTGGTGCCTCGAGGAGAAATCTTTCGGCTTACCGGAGGTCCGAATTTATTAAATCTCTATCACCATGAAAACGAGCTTTGTCATAAATTTGGAGTCTCCAGACAAATTCTGGAGTTAAGGCTTCAACACCTAGAAGCTGAGTTAGAAGCAGATAGGAGATCTAACCAGCGTTTTTATTCCCTTTCCGAGTCTGCAAAAAACCTCGGATCTATAGAAAAACTGGCTCCTTAGTTCCTTGTTTGTTGTTATGGCCTGCTGTTTAAGTAACTAAAGGCTTATCCTTCCGACAACGACGAACAATGGACGACAGATAACGGATCGGCTGTGTTAGATTTTTCTGCTGTCAAAAAACAGATTGTTTACATGGTGGGAGAGCAAAAATCCCATCAGAATCTTTATCAAAAAAAAGTTGAAAAAGCCCTGGAAGAACTTAAACGCTGGCAGGATTGGCCGCTTCTTAACTTCAAGCTAAGTCAAAGTAAAACCTCTTGGTTAACCGCCCAGGATTTTTCTGAACCCCTTACAGCCTTCTCTCCCCTTCCTCCAAAACCCAAACAGTTTACCGTTATAGCAACAGATGGCTCGCAGATTTTCCCGGATCGACACGAGATCGCCCTCTGTTATCTTATCAACATTAGTTCCGTTGTCCTTCATTATGGAACCGGTGAAAGGCCCCTCTTGACCAGTCGTCCCACCCTCTTTTATAGAGAAGAAGATCTTTATAAAGAATGGAATCGACATAAAGTTCCCGTGGATGGAGAGATGGTTGGGATTTTACGGAATCTCATGGAATTTCAAGAGCTGGTCCGCCTGGCTACAGAGACACGGGAGCAATGTGAGATACGGGAACAAGAGAATATGGGGACAGGAGAGCCTGGGGATAGGGAGATAGGGAAATACGGAATAAATTACGATACAAAGATACCGGAACAAAGTGATCTTAGAGTAGGAGATGATTCTCCCCATCCCTATTATATCCCCACGTCCCCGCGTCCCCACGTCCCCGTGTCTCCACAAGTAGCCCTCTATGATGGAACTTTGATATTCTGGCACCTGGAGGCAACACCGGAAGATTTCAGTGCCTATATCTTAAAGGAATTTTTGAAGGTATTGGATAGTTTTCAGAAATGGCAGGTCCCCATTGCCGGGTATATTAGCTATCCCCGGAGTGCAGATGTTATTCACACGCTTCGTGTAGGAATGTGCCCCGAGTACTTTGTAAATTGTGATAAGTGCCCCTATCGAGATCTTCCTGAACTCCCCTGTGAGCCCATCCAGGGGGTTATCGATCAGGTTATTTTCTCGTACCTTCTGGAACCCGGAGAACGTTCAACCGTTTTCAAAAGCACCTCTAAAATTCTGAAAAATTACGGTCCTCATAGTATCTACTTCTTTTATTTGAATGTAGGTTCCGAAATTGCCCGGGTAGAAATCCCAGAATGGGTCGCCAGGGACCAAAATTTACTGGCTTTAACCCATGCCGTTATTTATGATCAGGTTGAAAAGGGGCAGGGATACCCGGTGAGCCTAGCTGAAGCCCATGAAAAAGCTGTTGTACGTGGACCGGATCGAGAACTATTTTATCGTATGCTCCAGGACGCTTTGGTTCAACAGAATATCCGAATCCAGAGTTCCCGGAAAAGCCAGAAAAAGAGACAGATCTCTATCTGACAGGAGCCAGAGGCCCGGAATCAAAATTTTCTGGCACTGACTCCTGATCTCTCCCAGCGGCTCCCTATGAAAGAAGCTCACATAGCCGAGGTTATCGAAAGTAACACGACCGAACTGATAGCTCAATGTAGGGATCTCCATTGCTCACCGCCCTTTGGATCTTTTGTCAAGGTCAAACCTACTTCGAACCCGGTGGAAGGAGCGAATTTTCTTATTTACGGATTGGTCTTTAATGTCATGACTCACAGCATTGAGCCCAATCGCCGTGCTATAGCCTACGGGAAAACAGAGGAAGAGCTTCGTAATGAGCAACCCCAGATCTTCGAGCTTCTGAAGACAGAATTTCAAGCTCACCTGATTGGATATCGGGACCAGACGGGAATTAAACAGATTCTTCCCTCCCAACCTCCTCGAATTCATAGTTTTGTATATACCTGTTCTTTAGAGGAAGTCCGAGAATTCACCCGGCAATCAGATTACCTTCGTACGCTTTTTACAATCAGCCGGGTTCCTCCCGATGAGCTGGTTATTGCAACCATCCGAAATAGTCTGGAGGCCCACGCCGAGGATTCCCCTCAATACCTCATCCAGGTCGGTAAGGAGTTATCCCGGCTTTTACGAGAGGATTACGATCGTCTGAGTTCGATTTTGAAAAGAATCGCACCTTAAAGGGTATGGAGTATAGGAGTATGGGAGTGGGGAAGTATGGAAGTATGGAAGTATGGAAGTATGGAAGTATGGGAGTGGGGAAGTGGGGGGGTGTGGGTGTACTTCCATACCCCCACACCCCCATACTTTTTAAAACATGGATCATCGTTCAGGCGAATTAGGTATTATCACCCGAGGTTCTCTTCTGGAAGGGATAGAGATGAAGTTAAATCCGAACCGGAGTGTCGAAGATATTAAGGCGGGAAAGTTTGTCGTTATTGAAGGGGAGAAGCATCTCTTTTTTTCGATGATTACCGATGTTCGGCTGGAGGTGACCAATCCCCAGATTCTTACCCATCCACCTTCCCGAGAAAATACCCTCTTACGTCAGGTTCTGAGCGGCACCAGCACCTATGCCACGGTAATTCTGCGCCCGATGCTGGCATTAGAACGGGTAGAGAACTCTAATTTAATCAGTCCAACACCTCAACCCGTTAAAACCATTCCTATCCACTTTGCCTTAGTTTATGAAGCGGACGAAGAAGATGTCAATCGGATCTTTGGAGGGGAAACCTTGGATCGAAAATACTTCAACATTGGGAAGCCTCTGGATATGGATACTCCCGTTTGCTTAAATTTAGATCGCTTTGTGGAGCGGAGTAATGGAATCTTCGGTAAAACCGGGACCGGAAAGACTTTCCTGACACGGCTGGTCCTCAGTGGTCTTATCAAAAATGAAAAGGCGGTTAATATTATTTTTGACACACATAACGAATATGGATGGGGAGCCATGAAAGAGACCGGAGGGAGCAGACAAGATTTTGTCAAAGGGCTTAAACAGATCTTTGGGAATCGGGTCGCTATCTTTACCCTGGATCCGGACTCCTCCCGGCGGCGCAAAGTCCAGGCGGATCATGAGGTTCTTATCGGCTACGATCAAATTGCCGTGGAAGATGTGATTCCCCTCCAGGACGAACTCAGTTTACATCCTACGGCTATGGAAGCTGCCTACTCGATTTGGGCTCGTTATAAAAATGATTGGCTGGATACCCTCCTTGAGCGGGGAGAAGAAGATATCCAGGCTTTGGCCGATGAACTCAGGACGCATCCTGAATCCCTGGCAGCCCTTTATCGAAAGCTCCGAAGGCTCCGCACCTTTAAATTCCTGATCCCTAAAACCAGCGAAGATATCATCCAAAAAATCATGGAGTATATCGACAAAGGTATTCATATCGTCCTGGAGTTCGGAAAAGAATCCAGTATGCTCTGTTATCTTCTCGTAGCCAACATTATCACCCGTCGTATTCATGAACTTTATGTAAAAAGAACCGAGGAGTATCTGGCAACACAAAATCCGGCGGATAAGCCGAAGCAATTGGTGATTACCATTGAAGAAGCCCATAAGTTTTTGAACCCACGGGCCTCAAAGCAAACCATTTTTGGTACCATTGCCAGGGAGTTGAGAAAGTATTATGTTTCTCTGCTGATTGTGGATCAACGCCCTTCTGGAATCGATGATGAAATCCTTTCCCAAATCGGAACCAAAATCATCGCACTTCTTGACGATGAAAAGGATATTCAAGCCGTCTTAACCGGAGTCAGTAATCCCGCCGGACTCCGGAGTGTTCTGGCCAGTCTGGACTCTAAACAACAGGCTTTGATTCTGGGTCATGCCGTCCCTATGCCAATGGTTATTCGTAGTCGAGATTATGATGAACAGTTTTATAAAGATATGGGTTCCCTCACAGAAAAAGAGCGAGAAGAAAAGGTTGCAGCAGATATTGAGGCCCTGTTTGGTTAGGAGCCTTTGTAGTGCGAAATGCTGTCTCACAATGTGTCGGTGCGAAATAACATTTTGCGCTATCGCTCCTATTTTTTAGGGCTTCTTAAGTTCCTGGACCTGCACAAATTTCCCATTCTGAACCTGCCAAAATACATAAGGAGGCGCCAACACATCGCCTTTTTCATCGAATCGGATTGGGCCCAGCGCAGTATTAAATTGGGCCTTATGAAGATAGTCTACCAGTTTCTGTCCTTCTGTACTCTGAGTGGCCTGAATGGCTTCCAGGAGAATGTTGGTGGCCACATAACTGTGAACGGTATAAACACCTATTTCTCTGACTCGTGGGAACTTTTCCCTAAATTTTTTAATGAAGGGTTGGGCTTCTGGAATTCTTTCAGGATCCGGATTAGAGCTGAAGTAAGTCCCTTCAGCCGCCGGACCTGCTCCATCGATAAATTCCTGGACATGCAAACCTTCCCCTCCCATAAGAATAACATTCAAACCGATATCCTTGGATTGCTTAGCCAAAAGGATCGCCTCGGGATAGATTCCTCCGAAGTAAAGAACTTCTGGATTTTTCTGTTTGGCAGCCGTTAGAATCACGGTATAATCTTTATCTCCTTGAACAATTCCCGTGTAAAAGACCGGCTCAACCCCCAACTTTTTTAGCCGCTTGACCGTCTCATCGGCTAACCCCTGACCATAAGTCGTCTTATCATGGAAGACGGCTACTTTGGTTTTCTTGAGGGTATTGACGATAAAATCTGCGGCAACCGCTCCCTGTTGGTCATCCCGGCCGCAAACCCGAAATACATTTCTCAGTCCCTGCTCAGTATATTGAGGATTGGTGGAAGAAGGTGTGATTTGGGGGATAGGAACCTTTGCATAAATCGTTGAAGCGGGAATGGAACAACTGGAATTGAGATGACCGATGACGCCAACGATGCCTTCATTGATAAACTTATTGGCTATGGCAACTGCCTGTTTCGGGTCATGCTGGTCATCTCCCCAAGCAGCCTCAATCTTTTTTCCCAGAACCCCTCCCCTTTCATTCCATTCTTCAATGGCTATGGTCCCCCCATTTTTTAACATATCCCCCAAAGACGCCTGATCTCCGGTGAGAGGACCTGCGAGGCCTATCTTGAGGGTATCCGCAGCCAGGGTTGAAGGGATAAGAAAGAAAACGGTCAACAGACTAATTAAGAGTATCTCTACTTTTAATAAAAATGGTCTCATAATGCCCTCCTCTTCATCGCAAATGGGTGCTATTTCCCATTTGCCCTTTAAAAAGCAACCTAACTCCCGGCCCCGTTCCTTACAAGGGAAGGGAATCGGGGAATCGGCCTATACAGGTTACTATCATTTCCAATCCATACGAAAGAAATTAAGAGTCATCTTGCCCTTATTTTTGACACAATCAAGACCTCTTGTCAAGACTAGCCTTTGAGCAAAACCTTTATTAATTCCCGAGAAAATCCTAAAGCGATTTTTATAAGAAACAGTCATGATCTTCCAGGTTCTCCCAAAACATGGAAATTCTAAGGTGATTTTCGCATGAAAGAGATCTCCCTATTCTATAAAAATAGAGTTGACTTTTAAGATCAAATCCGATACTTCTATAGATATGTTTTGTAAAGAGTTAGCTCCTGATTATCTCAGGCTTACGGTGGAGAATCCTAAGGTTCAGGTAACTGCTTAGGTAAATAGGTTTTTCTTTAACCAATAATTTAGAATGGGGGGATAAGCATGAAACCCCTTAAAGTTTTACATATCTCCGATACTCATATTGGCATGGAAAATTACGGGCGTATTGATCCTGAAACAGGACTTCATACCCGCCTCAGGGATTTTGTGAAGTGCCTGGAGTTTGCCGTTGATACTGCCCTTGCCGAAGGAGTGGATCTGGCTCTTTTCGCAGGAGATGCTTATCGGACCGCAGATCCTAATCCAACCCATCAGCGAGAATTTGCGGCAAAAATCCGGAAGTTAGCCGATGCCGGAATTCCCGTCGTTATGGTAACGGGAAATCATGATATTCCGGCTGCCTATGGAAAAGCTTCTGCCCTGGATATTTTTAAAACCCTGGGATCTGAAAAGCTTTATCGGGTCATAACCCGTCCGGAGCTTATAACGGTCGAAACCAGAAGCGGACCTGTGCAGATCCTGGGTCTTCCCTGGCCAACCCGACATGTACTTCTGACCCGACAGGAATATAAACATCTGACCGATGAAGAAATTACCAGGAAAATCGAAGAGAGTTATACCGGAATCATTGATTTCTATGCCCAACGTCTGGATCCTCAAATTCCTTCGGTTCTTTTGGCCCATCTGGCCGCGGCTGAAGCTACCTATTCCGGTTCTGAGCGATCTGCCATGATCGGTAAAGATCCTGTTTTCTTGACCGGTGCCCTTGCCAATCCTGCTTTTGATTACGTTGCTCTGGGGCATATTCACAAGCACCAAAACCTCAATCCCGGTGGTCATCCACCTGTGGTTTATCCGGGAAGTATCGATCGGGTAGATTTCGGAGAAGAATTTGATGAAAAGGGCTTCTGTATGGTTTCCCTAAAAAAGGGAGAGGCTTCCTATCGGTTTCTTCCTACCTGTGCCCGACCTTTCTTAACCATTGGGGTAAATATTACAAATAAAGAGGATCCCACCCAGGATATCCTTCAAGAAATTGATAAACACCGTCCCAAACTAAACGGCGCGGTGGTTCGGATCTTCTATACGGTTGATGAAGAACGAGAGAGTCTGGTGGATCTCAAACGGGTCCGGGCTGCCCTAGAACCGGCCTTTCTGGTGGCCGGTATTATTCGCAAAACGGAAAATGTCAAACGAACCATGCGGATTCCTATCTCGGAGAGCCTCGGAATGCTGGAAGCTCTGGATAAATATATTTTCAATAATCCAGACCTACAACCCTATGCCGAGGATTTAAAGAGCTATGCCGCCAGATTGGAGCAGGAGCTTATGAGGGATACGGAAACGCAGAGATGCGAAGAATGAGGGAACATGGGCAGGAACACAGCACTATAAATAAGCTATCTCTTTGTTCCCGAATCTTCGTATCGCCGTGTCACCAAAAATGAATGATCCCTGTTAAGTTGACCCTTAAAAATTTCTTAAGCTATGGTGAAAATGTTGCTCCTTTAGATTTCACAGAATTTCATGTGGCCTGTCTGTCGGGTAATAACGGTCACGGTAAATCTGCCCTCCTAGATGCCATAACCTGGGCCCTTTGGGGAGAAGCTCGAAAAGGTCCTGGACAGAAAAAGCCCGATGAAGGTCTCGTTCGCCTGGGAACTACCGATATGGAGGTAGAATTCGAATTTGACCTGGAAGGGGCGCGATATCGGGTCATTCGAAAGTTCAGCAAAGTAAAAAAAAGTAAACCTATCCTTGAACTTCAACTTCTGAACGAAGCAACGGGCAATTTTATCCCCATTGGGGGAAGTAAAATTGGAGAAACCCAGGAGAAAATCAGAAAACTCCTGGGAATGAGCTATGATACTTTCATTAATTCCGCTTTCATCCTTCAAGGGCGAGCCGATGAGTTCATCCAAAAAGGGGCTACAGACCGAAAAGCCATCTTCACAGAAATCCTGGGCCTATCCAGATATGATGAACTGGCCAGGTTGGCTAAATCCCATGCCGAAGAAGCTAAAAAATTTTGTGAGCAACAGCAAAAAATCCTGGAGGATATAGACAGGGAACTGGCTCAGAAAGAGGTTTATCGAAGTCAGATAGAAGATCTAGAGTTAACCCTTACGACCCTTTCCCGGCAAATAGAGGAAAATTCGAAAAAACTGGAAGCTTTAAAAGAGGAAAAGAATCTCTTGAACGGTAAAAAACATAACTTAACAGATCTTAATCTCCAAGTCCAACAGATAAACTCGGATCTGAAGATGCTGGTTAAGCAAATCCAGGATCAGCAGGAACAGGTTATAGCCTACGAACGGATTATTCAGCGTAAGGAAGAAATCCTGGAAAATTATCAGAAATATCAGGAACTGCACCGCCAGGAAGAAATTTACACCGAAAAATGGAAGCAGTTACGAAATCTCGAATCCGAAAGAAGTATTCTAGAAAAGGCAATTCAAAAGGCCCAACATGAGTTAGAGAAACGTAAAGAGCGATGGGAAACCAATCTGGCCCAAATACAGTCAAGAATTCAAGAAGCAGAATTGATCTTAAACAAATCCCAGGAAATCGAACAAGGTTATAGAGACTTACAAGAGATTCGCAAGAGGGAGGAAATTTGGGAAGAAAAACGAAATCGACTGGAAGAATTGGAGAGAAAAGCGTGGGATCTGGAACACCAGATCGAAGCCATCAAAACCCAACTTCAAGCAGAAATCCAGGCCCTTAATCAGCAAGCCAAAGAACTTCGAGGGAAGGTCAGCCAAGAATTCCGACAAAAAACTCGACTGGATCAGCTTCAAACCCTAAAATCCGACCTAGAGACTCTGGAAAAGGATAAAGAACAAGTTGTTGAACGAGGGAACCAGCTGAAAGTATCCCTCGAAAACCTGAAAAATCAATTAAACATTTTGGTGCAAGAAAAAATCCCGGAACTCTCCGGCAAACTTTCCATCCTGCAAAGGGACACGCAGGCCCGATGTCCAGTTTGTGAGTCTGACCTGACTGAAAGTAAAAGAGCTGTTTTAGAGGCCAGGCTAATCGATGAACTCTCGAAGGCCCAAAGTAAAAAAGAAGAACTGGAACGGCAGATCCTAAGGGAAGAAGCGGAGCTAGCCAAACTTCGCTTACAGTATGAAGAGATGAAGAAAAAACTGCAGGATCTCCCTAAAGTGCAGCAAGATCTGGCCAGGGTCGAAGCCGATTATCAAGAAATTTTATTATCCAAAGGAAAACTTCTGGAGCTCGGAGGAAAGATTGAAGGTTTAAAAGACCAGATTCAGAAAGGAAATTATGCCTCTGAAATCCAACAGGCCTTAAAGCTCCTTAAAGAAGATATCAAAGCTCTGGGATATAGCAAGGAAGAATATCAGGCCATAAAACAGAGGGTAAAGGATTTGAGCCATTTTGAATTGGACAAAGATCGGCTCGAAACTACCCGTGTCCAACATCAAAAACTCTATGAGACGCTTCCAACGATCCAGGAGGAGATTTCTAAGATCTCGGAGATGCTTCAGAATCGCGATTATGCCGTATCAGAGCAAATTCAACTTCGAGAGCTACAGGCCAAAATTCAGAGTTTGGGTTATGAGGAAGAAACCCATAGAAAAATAAAAGAAGAGCTTCAAAAGCTCTATCCCACCTTGGGGGAAAGAGATCAGTTGGTTCAGGCTGAAGAAAAAATCAATCTGGTCCGGGAAGCCCTTCAGCGTTCTGAAGAAACCCGAATGGCAAAAGAAAACCTCCAGAAGGATCTTCTGCAAAAAATAGAAGAACTACAACAAGATCTCAAGCGGCTTCCGAAGTTGGAAGAAGAGATCCAGGTACAAGAAGATCGGCTAAAAACCTGGGAAAAGGGCCGGGATCAAAGACTCGAGGAGCGGGGGGTTCTCCAAAGCAAATATCGGCGTTGTCTTGAACTGGAGGAGAAGCGACAAGAGGTTGCGGTTCAATGGCAGGCTGCTCGTAAAGATCAATTTATTTATGAAAAATTGACAACGGCTTTTGGAAAAGATGGAATTCAAGCCCTCATCATTGAAAATGCTATTCCAGAGTTGGAAGATGAAGCCAACGCTATTTTATCCCAATTAACCGATCATCGGGCCCATATCACCATCGAATCTCTCCGAGATAAGAAAAGTGGAGGAATCAAAGAAACACTGGATATCAAAGTCAGTGATGAGCTTGGGACGCGAGATCTGGAGTTATATAGCGGGGGAGAGAGTTTCCGAACCAACTTTGCTTTGCGTATAGCCCTTTCTAAACTCTTAGCCAAACGGGCTGGAACCAAACTCAGAACCTTATTTATTGACGAGGGATTCAGTACCCAGGATGCTCAAGGATTAGAGCAGCTCATTGAAGCCATCCGGGCCATTCAGGATGATTTCGATAAAATTTTAATCATTACCCACCTGGATACCCTTAAAAATGCCTTTCCGGTAAGAATCGAAGTGACTAAATTTCCAGATATAGGCTCTTCTTATCAGATTATCCGTTAAATTAGTTACAGGGGCCCGAAAATCCAGAGTTTAAAAAGAGATTTTTTCCAGATACTCTAGATTTTTGTGGCAATACCCAAAAGGAGGAAATAATGGTAGAATTACCTGAATTAGCCCGTAAGCTCATGACCGAAGGAAAAAACTTTGCCAGCGTGGCTACCCTTATGCCGGATGGTTCCCCCCAGGTAAGCGTGGTCTGGATAGATACCGATGGGCGTTATATTCTTTTCAATACCGCCAGAGGACGTCTTAAAGAAAGAAACCTCCGTCGGGACCCACGGGTTGCTTTATCTATTACCAATTCTCAAAATCCTTATCAGGAGGTGATGATTCGCGGACGTGTAGTTGAAATGACCCAGGACGGTGCCGATGCCCATATCGATAAGCTGGCAAAGAAGTATTTAGGAGTAGATAAATATCCTTACCGCCAGCCTGGAGAACAACGGGTTATTATAAAGATCGCACCGGAAAAGGTGGGAATCTCGGGAGGTTAGATTAAATTCAAGAACATCCTACATTGTAACAAAGGAAGGACGACCGATTGGTCGCCTTCCTTACCCCTTTTATGAAAATCATCGAGATTCTTATCTATAACTTTTAATGCGTGTGATATCACCGTTTTGAGTATTTGTAGGGTGAGTGATTAGTCCAGAAGTACTTCATCACATACAAGCTCAAGGGAATGCAGAACCAGGTTCAGATATTGACGTCCCAATCCGTTCTCGAGGGCCCTTGAGATCTCGATTATGAAAGAACCCAAAACTTTCTCTTTCTTTCTCAAAGTCCGTAAATATGAACTGGACTCTTTTGGCCATGTAAATAATGCTGTATATTTCCATTATCTGGAAACTGCCATCGATGAGGCTATGTCCTCCTTAGGGTACACAGTCCCAAGGCTTAAAGAACTCGGAATCATCATCCTCGTTAAAGAACTAAATATTAAGTTTAAACACCCGGCACTGCTTGGAGATGAACTAGAAGTCAGAAGTTATGTTTCAGAAGCCAGGAGGGTACGGGGTACCTGGCATCAACAGATTATAAACCGAAAGACCTCTAAGGTACTGGTTGAAGCCTATAATACAGGAGTTTTTCTCGACCTGGAGGGTAAACCTACTAAAATACCTCAGGAAATAGTCGAAGCCCTTTTACCTTATACAAAACAAGGATAAGGTCTTTAAGGAATAAAAAGGAGGGAAGATGATATTAGAAATTGCAACCATTTCCGTTAAAGAAGATCAGATGCAGGCTTTTGAAGACACCTTTAAAAAAGCTGTTAGGATCCTGGCCTCTACTCCGGGCTATATTTCCCATGAACTTCAAAGATGCCTGGAGGTTAAAGGAAAATATCAGTTATTGGTCCGATGGCAAACCTTAGAGGCCCATACCGTAGGGTTTCGGGGTTCTGAAGGATATAAGGAATGGAGGGCTTTTATGAATCCCTATTTTAACCCTCCACCGCAAGTTGAGCACTTTGAACAGGTAGATCCATAAAATAAATCGGCATATCTATCAGAAAAGTCCTGATCCTGGTATGTGGCAGAACTTAGTCCATAAAATATCGGTAAAATCAGGGACTCTTTTCAGGAACTTTTCAGATAGATTCTGGATATGAAACTAACGGTATCAGAGCAACTTAAGAAGATTAAACGTGGAACGGTTATGGTTTTGCCGGAAGAGGATTTAGCTAAAAAGATCGAACGATCCCTCAAGGAAAATAAACCCTTAAAGGTAAAGCTAGGATGTGATCCCAGTCGGCCTGATCTGCATCTCGGACATACGGTTGTGTTAAGGAAGCTCCGTCAGTTTCAGGATCTGGGCCATGAAGCCATCCTGGTTATTGGAGACTTTACTGGAATGATTGGAGATCCTTCGGGGCGAAGTAAAACCCGTCCTGCCCTGACTTTGGAGGAAACCCGGCTTAATGGGCAAAGCTACTTTGAACAGGCTTCTAAGGTTTTAGATCCTACCAGGGCCCGTATTGTTTACAACTCCCAATGGCTGGGTAAGATGACCTTTGAAGATGTAATCAGACTGGCCAGCAAATATACGGTGGCTCGAATGTTAGAACGGGATGATTTTCATAACCGGTTTATCCGAGGAGAACCTATCAGTATCCATGAACTCCTCTATCCCCTGGCCCAGGCCATGGATTCGGTTGCCTTACAAGCGGACGTTGAATTGGGTGGGACAGATCAAACTTTTAATTTGCTGGTAGGTCGAGATATTCAGCGAGAATATGGACAAGAGCCTCAAGTGATTGTAACAACCCCCATCCTTACAGGTCTGGATGGGGTAGAGAAAATGAGTAAATCCTTGAACAATTATGTAGGAATTACCGATCCACCTCAAGAAATGTATGGGAAAATCCTCTCGATACCGGATAAATTGATCTATGATTACTTCGAGCTTCTAACCGATACTTCTGAAGAAGAATTGGCCCGGATCAAAGCAGATCTCCAAAATCCTCAAGTAAATCCCCGGGATTTAAAGCGGAGACTGGCCCGTGAGATTGTTACGATTTACCACTCTGCCGAAGACGCTAAGAAAGCAGAAGCCGAATTCGATCGAATCTTTGTGGAAAAAGAAGTTCCCTCTGAAATCCAGGAGTATACCCCGGAGGTTCAAGGGGATAAGATCTGGATTGTCAAGCTTTTGGTTTCATCGGGAATGGCAACCAGCAATACCGATGCCCGACGACTTATTGCCCAAGGTGCCGTAAGTTTGAATGGTGAACGAGTTCAGGATGAAAATCTGGAATTACCCCTCAACAGAGATTTTATTTTAAAGGTTGGTAAGCGTCGGTTCCTTAAAGTTGTTGGACGGAAGTAAGGGACTTCCATTTTTCTGTTGACATTTTATAAACTTTAAAATGAACTAAAATCAATAAGAACCGTGTATAGGGACGAAGTGTTCAGGGGTAATCATGGATACTTCGCCTTTACTACCTTGTAAAGTTAATTCTGTGTAACCTCCCCCCCGACCCTTCTCCCACAAGGGGGAGGGGCGAGAAGATCTCCAGGCCGGCTCCCGGTGAACTCTCCCTAAGCTTCGGGCGCGAGGGGTTGGAGGGTAGGATAGAATAGCTATTCACATTTAACTTTATAAGGTACTTCTAGACTGTTTGCTTAGTTTTGGCTTAACTTTTAAGTAGCCCCCACCCCCAGCCCCCTCCCTCTTCTCCCTCCCCGTCCACGGGGAGGGAAGGGGTGGGGGAGAGGGGAGTTAGGGAGTGAAAGCACCCTATGAGGCCAAAATTAAGTAAACAGTGTACTACTACCTTGTAAAGTTAATTTTGATAAATCCTTAAAAGCTCTGTCAGGAGCTGATTGTTTGGAGTAGGCCCAACATCTCATTTGACTCTCCCAGCAGCGATCTGGGCTGGATCTGTTCCGAACCGGTCGCTCCTAACGGAGCTTCCTCTCATAAGGCTGGAGATGCTATAAACAAATCCCCCCTAACGAGGTTTTTAAGGTATATTCAAACTAACTTTACAAGGTACTATTGTGATCAGGAGGTAGAAACGTGAAACGTACGGGTAGGCTTTTTATGCTCTTCCTCATCTTTTTTCTCATCCTCATGGGAATAAACCCTTCGCAAACCCTGGCCGATCATATTAAAATAGGTTTTTCCGGATCTCTGACCGGAGGTACTTTTGACTTTGGTCAGGCGGCTGTGAGGGGTTTTAATCTGGCCATCAAAGAATACAACGAGCAAGGAGGTTATCAGGGGCATCCTGTTATTGGAGTTGTCTATGACGATGAAACACAACCGGCTAAAGGAGTTCAGAATACCACCCGATTGATTACCCTGGATAAGGTTATCGGAGTCATCGGTCCGGTGAATAGTGGTGTTGCTTTGGCTACCATTGATATAACCCAAAGGTATGAGATACCTCATATTATCTCCATTGCCACGGCAGTTCCCTTAACGCAACGCTACAAGAACGCCCCTAAAAACTATATCTTTCACCTGTCCCTGGTAGACAGTGCTCAGATTGCCCTCATGATAGAATATGTTAAAAAGAAAGGCTGTCAAAGGGTCGGTCTTATGAACGATACAACCGGCTGGGGGGAAAGTGGTCGACAAGAAGCTTTGAAACAATTAAAAGAAAATGGTATCACACTGGCTGCGGAAGTTCAGAGGTTTGCTGTGGGAGATACGGATATGACCGCCCAGCTTACCCGGTTAAAAGAAGCCCAGGTAGATTGCCTGATGGCCTTTGCTTTGGCTCCCGAAGCTGTTCAAATTTTAAAAAGTATGGACAAGATTGGGTATAGAATTCCCTTTGTAGATACCTGGGCGCTTCTCGCTCCCAGTTTTGTGAAGCTAGGAGGTAAAGAACTCGTTGAGGGGGTTGTATCGGTAAGCTCGTATACCATTGATCACAGTGAAAAGGCCAAGGAATTTCATAAAAAAGTGGTAGCAGAGTATGGGGATGATTTTTATCCCATTGTAACCGCCCAGACTTACGACGCAACCCGTCTTATGTTAAAGGCCTTAAGTAAAGTAGGACCTGATCCCAAGAAGATCCGGGACGCCATAGAAGAAACAGACGATTTCACCGATGCTGTGACGGCTATTTCTCCTAAACCTTATAGCAAGGACGATCATGAAGCTCTGGGACCTGGAAAAGGTTTCCTGGTTACTTATAAAAATGGAGAGCTCGTTCGATTGGAAATGTAAAAGGTAAAGGCAAAAGGTAAAGAGGTACCTGCACCCCAACCCTGGGGGCAGGGTGAGAATTTTTACCTTTTGCCTTTTAATTTTAAAATGACCAAACTCTGGCAGGCCCTTATCAGTGGTATGGCGGTCGGGAGCATTTATGCCCTTATTGCTCAAGGATATTATATTACCTCCATTACAACCAATACCCTCAATTTCGGTCAAGGAGATTTTTTGATGATTGGGGCTCTTTTTGGTCTTACCTGCTATCTGGCTCTGGGCGGACCTTCCATAACGGCTTTTATTATGGCTGCGATTCTGGCTACCGGATTGCTGGCCATGATGGGGGCTGCCTTGGAGCGGATTGCTGTAAGGCCCGTCCGACATTTAACCTCTTTAAGCTGGGTGCTTAGTACCCTTTCGGTGGCAGTTATCCTTCGAAATGCTGCTCAATTGATCTGGCGACCGGAGCAACATCCTTTTCCGTCCCCCTTGGGAGATAAAGCTATTCACATTGCCGGAGCCGGGATTCTGCCCCAAGAAATTCTTATCCTGGTCGTTTCCATATCGGTCATGATTCTATTGATGGTTTTTCTGAGGCGGTCTATTTTGGGAAAAGCCCTTCTGGCCGTTGCCCATAACAGCAATGCTGCAGCGGCTATGGGAATCAATGTTCAGCGAATGGTTATTCTTGCTTATGTTTTGTCCTCCGTCCTCGCGGCGCTTGGCGGGGTGCTCATTGCTCCCATCACCTTTGCCTACGCCTATATGGGAACCGTTGTAGGCGTTAAAGCATTTGCAGCCGCTATTCTGGGAGGACTGGAAAACCCCCTGGGTATTTTAGTAGGGGGTCTGATCATGGGGGTTATCGAACAAGTCGCTGCAGGAATTAACTCCAATCTTAAGGATGGAATCACGTTTGCGCTGATTATTTTAATCCTGGCCGTGAAACCAACCGGATTGCTTGGAAAACAATGATGAAGTCTCTTCCTATTTTTGCGGATTATACCCTGACATCCTGGATAAAAATAGGTTTGGTTATTTTAGGAATTATCCTGCTTCCGATGGTTTTTCAGGATCCTTTTTACCTCCTTATGATGCAGAGCCTAGCCTATTTATCCATTGCGGCTCTAGGTTTGGATATCCTCGTCGGATGGACCGGACAGATTTCCCTGGGACACATGGGATTTTATGCTGTAGGAGCTTACACAACGGCTATTTTAACAACCCGTATGGGAATCTCCTTCTGGATTACCTTACCCCTTGCGATGATTCTGGCCGGGATCCTCGGAGCCATCGTAGCCCTCCCCTGCTTACGGGCCAAGGGCCATTATCTGGCCGTTGTAACCCTGGCCTTTGGATTTGTTATAGAAGTAACAGCTAACCGCTGGATGGACTTAACCAATGGCCCTATGGGAATCTTTGGAATTAATCCACCTAAGATTCCCTTCGGAGATTTCATGACCCCCCGGCAATATTTCTACCTGGTCGCTTTCTTTACCCTTTTCGCCCAACTGGCTGCCAATCATCTTTTAACCGCCAGGTATGGTCGAACCTTCCTTGCTTTACAGCAAAGTGAGGTGGCGGCAGAGACGGTCGGGGTTAATGTATACAGGTACAAAGTACTTGCCTTTGTCATTTGCTCTATTTATGGCGGTATGGCCGGGGTTTTCTTCGCCCACCAGGTTCCACCCGGTTATATCAACAGCGATACCTTCGTGTTCAGTCAATCTATCCTCTTCCTGGCCTCCATCCTCATGGGAGGGAGTCGAACGCTATATGGCCCTCTTGTGGGAACGGTCCTATTAAACTCGATCCCCCAGATATTTGCCTCATTACATGATTACCATTTGATGATTTATGGGCTTATTATTTTAGGGACCGTAATCCTTCTTCCCCGGGGGATTGTGGGCTCTCTGGGTAACCTTCCTTATTTCAAAAAACGCAAAATAAAACCCCTAGAAGAAAAGCCGATAGATATTCAAAAATTGCGATTCATCCGCCATGAAGAAACAAACGGGCAACCTATTATTGAAACCCGGGCTCTGGTAAAGGATTTTGGCGGCTTACGGGCTATTGATCGGTTGAGTGTGCAAATTGAGCCTGGAAAGATTCACGCGTTGATCGGCCCTAATGGCTCCGGAAAAAGTACCTTTGTCAATGTTTTGACCGGGGTTTATAAACCCTCTGGGGGAGATATTTTCTACCGGGGCAAAAAACTTTCTAAGATTCGTCCCCATGAAATGGCCAGGTTAGGAGTTACCCGAACCTTTCAGACGGTCAACCTGTTCCAGGGGTTAACGGTCCTTGATAACGTGATGGTCGGATTCCACCTCCACCTCAAAGCCGGTTTCTGGCACCATTTGTTCAGAACCCGTAAAGCCGTTCAAGAAGAAGAAATTTATCGACAACGGGCTTTAGATTTGCTCAGATTCCTGGGAATTCAAGACAAAGCGTATGAAGAAGCCCAGAATTTATCTTATGGTCATCAACGGCTGGTAGAAATCGCCCGGGCTCTTGCGGTAGAACCTTCTTTGCTTCTACTGGATGAACCTGCCGCCGGGGTCAATCCAGCAGAAGTTCACCTTCTTTCCAAGGTTATTCAAGATATTCGAAATATGGGAATTACCGTCCTGGTCATCGAGCATCATATGGAATTGGTGATGCAGATCTCTGATTGGATTACGGTTCTGGATTTTGGAAGTAAGATTGCAGAAGGAAAGCCAATCCATGTGCAACAAGATAAAAAGGTGATCGAGGCCTATCTGGGAGATCCGGAAGCGTTGAAGGAAGTAGGATAAGTAATTAATAAAGTATAGGGTAGGGGAGTGAGAAGGTGTGGAAGTATGGAAGTATAGAGGTATGAAAGTATGGAAGTGTAAAGGAGCTACCTACACCCCCACACCCCCACACCCCCACACTTCCATACTCCCATACCTCTATACTTCCATACCCTATACTTCTTTAAGAAGCGTGCTACAAGTTAAAAATTTAGTCGTAAACTACGGTCATGTGGAAGCTTTACGTGGGATTGATCTCCAGGTTGAAAAAGGAGAGATCGTGGCTATTATTGGAAGTAACGGGGCCGGTAAGACAACGACCTTAAATGCTATTTTTGGTTTGATCCCTAAAGTTCAGGGAACCGTCTATTTCAAGGATGTAGATATTTCGACCTGTAAGCCCCATGAAATCCTTCGTCTGGGGATGTCTCCGGTACTCCAGGGTCGTCAGATTTTTGCCGATCAAACGGTTTACGATAATCTTCTTTTGGGAGCTTATACCCGTTTTAAAGAGGGCCGAGACCGGATTACGAAACTTATCGAGCGGGAGTACGCGCGCTTTCCGATTTTAAAAGAACGGAAAAATCAGATGGCCGGAACCCTGAGCGGAGGGCAACAACAGATGCTGGCCATCTCCCGGGCCCTCATGTCGGAACCTACCTTCCTCCTCATGGATGAACCTTCCATGGGCCTGTCTCCTGTCATGGTCCTGGAGATCGTCAAAACCATCAAAGCCCTTAACCAGGAAGGTGTAACCATCCTCTTGGTCGAACAGATGGCTGCCATCGCCCTTAAAATTGCCCATCGAGCCTATGTGTTGGAGCGGGGTAAAATTGCTCTGACAGGTACTGGTAAGGAACTTCTGCAGAATCCCCAGGTAAGAAAGGCTTATCTGGGGGCTTGAAAAGTTCTTTTTATTCGGGATAAAAGTTAGGGTCTAGGACCTCTTCGAGAGTGTATTCACACCTTTAAGGTACGGTTGATTCATCGCGACCTGACCTTCTAATTCCTCGGCCATAGGTTCAACAGCTCATTCTGATTTCAACACCGAATTAATTCGGCACTTTTTAACAACCAGGCATAAAAATCTTGCTCATAAGTTGCATTAGCTATGGGTTGGCTCCCAGCATTTACCTGATAATTCACCTGATTCCTGGCAAGGCCAGAGTGGAGTGGTTGTGGTAAAGAGTTTATTTCCTTACCTTCCCCTTATTTTCGCTCTGTCTCCTCAAGAACCTGTCTTAATTTTATAATAGTCCGGGCCGGAAAGTAACCACCAATCGTTGCATTGGGATAAACCAGGCATCCCGGTCCCAGTAAAGTTCCCGGGTTAAGAACCGAATTACAGCCCGTTTCTACCTGGTCACCTACCATGGCGCCGAACTTGAGAAGACCCGTGTCATAGAGTTGTCCACGAATTTTGATTTTAATATTATCCCAGGTCACTTTTAAATTAGATAACTTGGTACCGGCTCCGAGGTTACAACCGTTACCCAGCACGCTATCCCCGACATAATTGAAGTGAGGGGCCTTACCTTCATCCAGAACAATGGAATTTTTAATCTCTGAAGCATGACCGATAACACAACGATCTCCAATGATCACATTTTCGCGAATGTAAGCGCCGTTTCGGATTTCGTTATCTTCCCCGATGATGGCAGGACCTCGAATATAAGCACCGGGTTCCACTACGGTTCCTTTTCCAATATACACTCTATCCTTTTCAACATAAGCGCCTTCTTTAACAACTCCCCAAATACCCGGCTTCAAATTTTTTTCAATATAAGCCTCGATAACCTTTAGAACATCCCAAACATAAGTCAGATCTTCAAAGATGGCGCGATGTTTAAACTTAGATAAATCAAAAAAATCTACCGGTTTTAGCATAGATTCCTCCCTGGCTGGTCCGGTTAAAAAATTACGGTATGATGGGAGCTTCACCGATCATGTTGGTAACCGGACGAGATGAACGGATAGGATCATCGGTATGGGGCCCCAATCCACTTCTGGCCTTTAAAAGCTTCAGCCATTTTTCAACAACCTTTTTATTTCTCTTTTCTACCAGAAACCGTACCTTATCCGCCTGCCTCCTCTCCAGTTCCTGGATCACATGATCCAGGATATGGCCCTCATAGGTCTTCTGACCCAGATTTTTGATAACCTCAATGGCCAGGTCTGCCAGACGCTGGCTGGGTTCTGTAACGGTAAGGGTATCCACCAATTCCCAAAAACTCTGGACTTTTTCAAGGACCTCCGCCGAGAACTCTTCCAGTTTTTGAAGGGCCTCTTTTTCGATTTTTTGCCGCTTTTCTTCAGAGGGGCTTTCGGTGTAAACCCTGTTGAGAGGTTCCGTACCGGAAGCACGGAGAATCAGATAACTACGTTCGTGCGTTTTTTCGTCTTCCAGAATGATTTCGACATTATCGTAGCGAACCCCTCCCAGATAGACGACTTTGAGTCCGGCAATCCTCTTTTGATCTAATTGCTCGGGAGTTAGGTTTTGATAGCTATCCAGATAGAAATCGATAAATTTCTCTTTGGCTTTGTCGGTGGCATCGACATCGACCCGGTCGGAATGAAATTCCCCATATCTTTTCGTGAAATCCCTCCAAAGTTCATGGATTGACTTCCTCTGTACGGCCATCATTTCCATGATCAACATACAGGCCCAGATTCCATCCTTATCCAAAATATGCCCCTGGGTGGTTAATCCTGAACTCTCCTCCCCCCCAATAATAAAATTATTGCGATCTGGCTCCATAACCTCTGCAATGTATTTGATTCCCACCGCCACGACGTGAAGCGGAAGTCCGGCCAGATCTTCCTTTTTTCCAACCCGGGTTTGATAAGAAGCACTTCTGGCATAGTTGGGGAGTTCGGTAGGACCGGGTTTGACAATTCGACCTGTAGATGCCAGGTTTTTGGCCACCTCATCCATCGCCCTGGAAGTTGATTGGGTTCTGACAATCTTGCCCTTATAACCTTTAATACGAACTAAATAATCCGTCAGCATGGGCAGGATTTGATTGGGTTTGAAAAAAATACCTCCGCCATCGACCACACCGTAGCGATCTGAATCGGTATCTACGGCCAATCCCAGGGTTGCTTTTTCTCTTTTGACAGCTTCCATGCAGTCCTGGATAAACGGCGGCTCCGGGCTGGCATAATCCAGATTGCCCAATTTTCGATCTATTTTTCCATGGATGAGCTTATGCTCGATTCCTAACTCTCCCAGGATACGGCTCAAATAACCCCGTGAAGCACTATGCATTTCATCGACGATGACCCTTTTGTCCCCGAAGAAATCCCGGATAGCCTGCTTGTTAAGTCCCTTTTCCTCGGAGAGGATCCAGTTACAGTAATCTTCGATGGCATCAAAGGGAATAACACGTCCGGTTTCCTGGGCTTCATCCAGGTCAACGGGATCAAAGGTTTTTTTCAGAAGCTGGAGAAGATTGGCCCGTGAACCAATCCAATCGGTCACCGAAGTCGGTGCAGAGGCTCCATTGGGTTTACAATATTTAATCCCATGCCATTCGACGGGATTATGGCTGGCAGTGCAAATGATAATACCCGCAATATTTTGTGAACCCAGTTTTTCAGCTCCCCAATAGATCAACACAGGGGTTGGGGTATCGCGATTAGCCAGATGGACTGTAAATCCATTGGCTAGGCAAACCTCTGTAACCCAATGGGCGACCCGGTCGGCATATAAACGACTGTCATACCCGACTACCAGGGTATTGCTGGGAAATCTTGATTTCTCTTTGATATAATCACAGATGGCCTGGGTTACCCGCTTCGCCTTAAGTTCATCGAAGTCGATCTTCCACCGCCCCCGAACACCTGAAGTCCCAAATCGAGGATATTTCATGGTATAAATTTGCTCTAAAAGCCCTTGCAATTCTGGGTTGGTAATCCGATCGGTAAACTTAAACAGAGTATCTGCCACTTTACCCATCTGGATCACTCGAAAAGGCATCTGTCGGGTTATGGCTTCTTCCAGAAGCGGCATAACTTCTGCTTCAACAAAGGAATGAATGTCACGGAACTCTTCCCGGGCAAAATAGGTTTTAAATACCTGAACCACTTCACTTCGCAAAGCCTGCATGTCGGAACAAATCTCCTGATGCTCCGGTTTATCTGAAGTCTCAAAGCGCGGAGGTCCAGCTTCCGCAAGCAGGGTGCTTAAGACTCCAAATAAGGTATCCAGGGGGAGAGAATCTATCGGTCTTTCTTTTAGCTCAACGGCAAGTTTTTGCAGAAGCTGTCGGGTATCTTCAATGGATTTTTGAATAGCTTTTTTGTCTTCAGACTCGGTAAGTTCGTGTTTTAACACTCTAAAAGTCGTTCCCAGGGTTGAAAAATCTAAAGATGGGATATTAACCTGAGTTTCCATAGGATTCTGAAGAAGCTAAAAATCAGAATAGCGTCCGGCTTCTGATATCTAACTTCCTTATTTAAATTCATCAAAAATCATCGCAGCAGCGCCTAATACACCGGCATCGTCTCCCAGATGGGATTCTACAATTTCAACGCTATTCCGGGCCAACAGGTGAATATTTGATTTAACGGTAGCCACTACAGTCGGTAAAAGAGACCTGCATGAAGTAATCACGCCCCCTCCCAAGATAATCATTTCTGGATTAAAGATTGTGGTCAGATTGGCTACTGCGATACTGAGATAGTGTTTAGCTTCGCTCCAAAGTTCACAGGCCAAAGGATCTCCTCTTTCCTGAGCTTGATGAAGGATTTCAGGTGTAATTCTCTCCAGTTTATATTCTACCATCTCCGGAACAATGGATTTACGGCCTGAGTTAATTTCTCGGATGGCTCTGTTTTTTAAATGGAGTCCTCCACAGTAAAGTTCTAAACATCCTTTATTACCACAATTGCAGAGGAATCCATCCGGTTTAACGATGGTATGACCAACTTCACCTGCTACATTATCCCGGCCTCGAAGAAGCTCTCCTTCCACAATGATGCCAGAGCCTACGCCAGAACCTACAAAAATACAAATTAAAGTCCTTTTCCCCTTGCCGGCTCCATATTTATATTCTCCCCAGGTCACGACCCGGACATCATTATCCACCAGAATGGGGAAGGACAACCGGGTGGGATTGTTCTTCTGCAAAGCGGAGAAAAGCAGTTCTTTTAAGGGGACATGTTCCCAACCCAGGTTGGGTGCAAAAATAACCTCCCCGGTAACGGGATGCACCTGCCCGGCAGCTCCTATCCCAATTCCGGCCATTTCGTGGATGGGAAGGGATGTTTCTTCTGTGATCTCTTTAATACCCTCTACAAGGGTATTAATAACATTGTGAACCCCTCTCTGGCTTTCCGTCCAGCGCCTGGTTTTACTCACAATTTCCCCTTGATCACTCACAACGGCCATGCGAACGCTTGTTGCACCTAAATCAACTCCGATACCAAACATTTATAAAGAAGTATGGAAGTGTGGGAGTATGGAAGTGTGGGAGTATAGAAGTGTGGGAGTGTGGGGGTGTGGAGGTGTGGGAGAATTTACTCCCATAGTTCCATACCCCCATACTCCCGTACTTCCCCACTTCCCCACTTCCACACTCCCATACCTCCACACTTCCATACGCCCATACTTCTTTAGAAAGGTAATCCGATAGTTACATGCCAGGCTCCCGGGCTTTCATCCGGCAATCGATTCAATTTAAACCCATATTCGACCCTCAGAAGCCCAACCGGCGTACTGAATCTAAGACCGGTCCCTGCCGTATAGCGTAAGTCCGGCAAATCAAAATTCCGATTCCGTAACCAGACATTTCCTGCATCGAAGAATAAAACACCTCCCATAAATCTGTAAAGGGGGAATCTTAACTCTCCGTTGAATACTAAATAAGTATCCCCACCGATGGGGCTATCTGCAGTTCCTAAGGGACCGACCGTTTGGGGTTCAAACCCTCGAATGGAATTATCTCCGCCTGCAAAGAATCTTTCAAAGATGGGAATTTCTGAAGAATCTCCCAGGGGGTCTGCTACCCCTCCCCGTAACGAGAAAGCCAAAATGTTTCTCTTCAAGAGAGGAAAGTACCAACTGGTCTGTCCGGTTACTTTAATGAAATCGGTTTGAGAATCCAGGAACCCCAGAGCTAAATCGGTTTGAATAACATGAAAAGAACCCCGCGTGGGATTCAAAAGATTATTTCGGCTATCTCGATTAATCCGAAAAATCAACCTGCCAACATCTGTAACTCCCCTGTCCAGAGTCGGATCTAGAATGGCATCCTCCCTTACAGAGAGGAGGTCGGACCGGGTGAAATTATAACCCAGATCGGCTCGGGTAATATCTGAAAAATTATACTCCAGGGCGATTTCTCCACCTCGACGGCGAATATTAAAGCTCGTCATGGTTTCATCCAAATCATCAAAAAATCTACCTAATAAATCCAGATGGGAATCAAAAAATCGAGGTTGTAAATAATTAATAAAAAACTTAAGGGTCTTAAAGCCGGCGGTCACCCTGAAGCTTCCTCGTCCCCCATAACCCAGAAGGTTTCTATCTAAGAGCTCGGCCGAACCGCTAAATCCGGTTTCTGTACCATATCCCAGCGCAAATTCAACACTTTTTGTTTTGGCTTCCTTTACAGAAAGGACCATATCCTGTATAGGATCCTCGCTATCCGGATTTTGGGGTTCGAATTGGACTTGATTGTAAATTCCAAGTTTCAAAAGATTTCGAACGGTCTTGCGGATCTTCTCGGGGTTATAAATCTCTCCTTCATGGATTAAAAGCTCCCGCTCAACCAACCTTTTACGGGTATCTTTAAGACCTGTAATGGTAATGTCTCCAATGTAATAGGTATCCCCTTCGGTAATAAAAAAGGTTACTGTAGTTTCTGTTCTATTCGGGCTAAACTCCGTACGAGGCTCTACGCGGGCCTTTATATGCCCACGTTGAGCATATAAACTTTGGATCGTACTTGCACTGTCCCGAATTCGATCGGGATTAACCGGAGTATCCACTTTAAGAGAAATCTTCTTCAGGAGCTCTTCAGAGGTAAAAAGGGTATTGCCCTGAAATTCAACTCTTTTTACCATAGACTGAACTCCTTCTGAAATAAAAAGGGAGATAAGCAGGCCTTTCTGATCCCGAGTTAATTTAAAAGACTGCACCTGAATATTGGCATTAAGATACCCCTGTCTTATATAGAAATTTTTAATGGCTCTTAAATCCTCCTGAAAGGTATTGTCGTCATATCGTCCTTTAGAGAAAAACGACTTCGATTTGGTTCTCATGAGATCTTTTAAGGTCTCACTCGAAAAAGCTTGATTTCCTTCAAAGGAAATTTCTTGGATCGCAATTTTGTGCCTTTTATTTATTAAAAAAATAATCTGGTTGCTTCCGGTTCTCGCCTCCTCCATTCCGATTACCTCAGGCTTGTTAATTCCGGTTTCACGCCACCGTACCTCAGCAAGATAATAACCTTTGCTTCTATAATGGTCCCGGACCTCCTCTGCAATCTGTTCCAGTTCGTTAGAGTCATAACTCTGGATCCTTTCCATAAACTCCCTTTTCAAAATCTTGTCAGGACGCAGGGTCTTACTATCCTCGATGAATACAACCCTATCACCTTCCATAATTTGTACTGTAAGGTCAATTTTTTGCGGCCCGGGGGGTTGATGGGGTTCCAGAGTTTTTTTCAACTCACTCACCTTAACCAGGAAATAACCTTCTTTCAGATATAAGTCCCGTATATGTTGAAATCCTCGCTCGAGTTTGGATTTTTTATAGGTTTCCCCCACTTTTATACCTAATTCTTGATAAAGTCTTGAAGAATTAAAAACCGTGTTGCCAACGAAGGTAATCTGACCAATCTGGCCCGGAGATCCCTCCAGGATTTCAAATTCTACCTCAATGGTATGGGTTTTTTTATCGATACGTGTATTAGAAGTTACTTTTGCATTATAATAACCCCGATCTTTATATAACTCCTGGATATGTTCTTGTAGCCTTTGAAGTTTTTCTTTAGTGAATTTATCTCCAGAGGTTAATATCTCTCCGGGAGCGATTTCATCAAGGGATAAAATTTGATTGCCGGAGATTTTAACAGATGAGACAGTCCATTTGACAACCGGGCAAAAGATAAGTTTTAAATTACCCGGGATATTTCCAGAATGGGTCTCCTCAACATAAACATAAACCTGGGAAAAATCTCCGATTTTATAAACTTCTCGAAGGTTCTCCCGTATTTTCTCCGGAGAAAAAAACTCTCCAGGTGAAATAGTAATATGGGAAAGGAGGTTTTCTTTTAAAACAGAATCTTCAATACAATCGACCTCAACAGTCTGGATACTTTTACCCTGAAAATCTTCCCCATAGGCCAGATCTCTAAGGAGATGAGAATAAGTCCAGATTAAGATCAAAACAAAAAAGAAGATCATGGTCTTACGACTCTTACAGGGTGGATTTTCCTATAGAGGATATCCTTAGTACTAAGTCGGTGTTGAAAGGTAGTATAAAGGATAGGGACCTCCCCACCCCAGCCCTCCCCGCCTGTGGGGAGGGCTGGGGTGGAGCTGCCTGCTTGAGGACCTTTAATCAGAATTGGTATAAGTAATATCGATTTTTTCTTATAAAAGCATTCCTGGACGACTTTCAGGAAAGGGTAGGGGCACATGGTAACGGGTGCCTTTGGTTAAATGACCCTGTTTAGCGTGAGTATAAGGTATTAATGTAAACCGGAGACAAAATCTCTACTAACCGGTGGTTATTTTTTATTCTCAACTCTTTCTTCACCGGTATCCAGATACAAAATCTTCTCGTCGGCATTATATCCTAACAACTCTGCATACCGACCCCATCTCACAACGGTTTCAAAGAGTTTTTCAGGATTTTCATTAGGCAAGAGAATGGCCAACATTTCCAGAACGGTTTCCTCTTTAACAGCGTGATCTTTTTGGTTATGAAGCATATCCAAAAGAACCTCGAATAATCGCATTTTTTGTAGTTGCGCGTTCAGCATTTTCTTCCGTTCATTGACATCACTTTTTATAAAAGTCCTGCCCAACTCTGTGAATATGACTCTGTGTTTAGGAGTATCTACAAAATCCAGTTCTTCTGCTGCTTTAGCGAGGGCAATAACGCTTCCGAATTCCTTCCTCAGCTCTACGGCCAGATCGAAAATATCCAACTCCCCGCCTTTATCATCCAGAACCTCCAGCAATCCGATAACCTCACTTACATTAACATAGGGGAGTGGCGTAATCCGTTGAAAACAACGATTGGTTTCGGTAGAAGCTGTTACAGAGATAGGAAATTCCTCCAAAACAGGAACTTCATCGGGTATATAGGTATGGGTAATAATCCCATGAATTTTGTCTACCATGGCTTGAAATCCAGGGTCTCGATAGTTCCTGGGAAAAGGAAGGTTATTGTTCAGAACCACGCGAACGCGACCGGGATTAGTTTCCAGCACGACGATACGGTGGGCCAGGAAGACCGCTTCACTGATATTATGGGTCACAATCAAAATGCTTTTAAGATCCGTTTTATGATTAATCCAGAGGTTAAGGACTTCGGACCGGAGCGTTTCGGCCGTCAGAACATCCAATCCACTGAAGGGTTCATCCATGCACAGTAGTTCCGAGTTTGCGACCAATGCCCGGGCAATGCCAACCCGCTGCTTCATACCACCAGAAAGTTCCTTAGGATAAGCTTCTTCAAATCCTTCAAGACCCACGGTATCGATGGCTCTACGAATACTTTGTATTTTTTCTTCTTTGGGAAGCTCAGACTTGTTAGCTCCAATAGCCACATTTTCATACACCGTCAACCAGGGAAAGAGGGCAACACTTTGAAATACCATGGAAACTCCTGGATTAATGCCTGTCATGGGTTTTCCATGGTAGAGAACCTGACCCGAGGAAGGTGGCAGAAGTCCTGTTAAAATGCGAACGATGGTTGATTTGCCGCATCCAGAAGGCCCGAGAATCGCGAGAATCTCTCCAGAATGGACTTCCAGGTTCACAGCCTCTAAAATTTTAATTTCTTTACCCGTCGGGAGGACAAAGGACTTGTGAACATTTTGAAGTTCTGTAATGACATAGGTTTCGCTCATCACTTTATTCATGAAGGATCCTGAAGGAACAATAAGAAAAACTCTTGGTGACCCTTCGTGGCCCTCTGAGGATTAACTCCTTACTTATTGAGACTATATCTCTCCTCTGCCAATTTGTAAAGTCTTTTCCAAAAAAATCGATTCAACCCGACCACGGTTGCTGACATGGCCAACAGGCTCGCGGCAAGCATGGCAAAGTTCCCCTGATCTGTTGCAAGACTAATGGTAGACCCCAATCCAGTCGCGATCAGCGTGGTTCCTTTGTAATGCACATATTCTGCCACGATACTGGCATTCCAGGCTCCACCTGTAGCGGTCACCCATCCCGTGACCAGATTCGGGAAAATAGCCGGTAAGATAAGCTCTTTCCATTTTTTCCAGCCCTGGAGTTTATAAATAGCGGCTGCTTCCCGCATATCGTGAGGAATAGCCATGGCTCCGGCAATCACGTTGAATAAAATATACCACTGGGTCCCCAAAAGCATCAGGACGATGGCACCGTATTCAATACTGCCTCCCAGGGCTGTAACTCCCATTAACACCAACGGAAATAACATGGGTGCCGGAAAAGAAGCAATCACCTGAATAACAGGCTGTAAGACCCTGGACCATCGTGGGTTTAGCCCAATGCTAACCCCTACAGGAACGGTCCAGAGAGTACCCAAGGCTACGGCCCCGAAGACCCGAAGAAAGGTTAAAAAGGTCTGTAAACCGATGTTCAACCAATCTGAGAAGGAAAGGTAGGATAACAGTAAAGAGAGTCTCCAGATTCCGTAAACCGTCAAAAAAAGAAAGATACCCAGGAGGAACCCTTGAACCAGCACGAAAAGTCTTTTTTTTACCCTTGAGTCCTGGCTCTTTTGTCCGTTTTCGATTCGCCTTTGTTTCTTGTTTTTAATCCGGGGTAGCAAAAAGTCAACAAAAGATCGGAAACGCCGAACCCCCAACAAAAAATGTTTAAAGAGATAAGAATGCCGGTAAAGATCCAGGATAAAAGAGCCCTGAACTTCGGAGGATTCCGTTTCTTCAAGCTTGAATTTTTGCGCCCAGGCCACAATCGGTCGCCAGAAAAGTTGATCTACCGCAATAATCATAAGCGCCATGGCTGTGATGGCATACATCATGGCAGGAATATCTCCCTCACCGATGGCAACGCTCATGTAAGAGCCGATACCTGGAAGCCTGAAATCCTTATTTTCCAGCACAAACGATTCACTCACCGTGAGGAAAAACCATCCACCCGCCATCGACATCATGCTGTTCCAGACTAATCCCATCATAGAGAAGGGAATTTCAAGTTTTAAGATTCGCTCCCACCGGCTAAGTTTATAAATCCTGGAGACTTCTCTTAAATCGGTCGGAATAGACTTAAGCGAGTGATAGAAACTAAAAGCCATATTCCAGACCTGTCCGGTGAAGATCATCAAGATGGCGGCTAATTCAAGTCCTATATTACTGTGTGGAAAGAGAGCTACCAGTCCCAACACAAGCCCTGGCAAGAAGCCAAGTACCGGAATACTTTGCAAAATATCCAGGAGAGGAATCATAACCGCTTCTGCCCATCGACTATAGGCGGCGATATAACCGTATATGAGCGTAAACAGAAGGGAGAATCCATAGGCTGCAAAGCCTCGAAACAAGGAAAAGAGGGTATACTTGGGAAGAGCCCAGGGGCTTAAATCGATTTGAAAGACCGGGTGTAGCTCTTCCCGCCATTCTGAAGCGATACCTATTAATCCGTAAACAAGGGCTGCCAGTGTAATCAGGAGGAAGATATCAATGATGCTGAAAAGTTGTTTTAATTTGATATGGGGTTTGAAGAGGCTCATGGAAGGCTTTTATTGTGCCATAAATCCACCGTCTACCAACAAGGTATGCCCGGTAACAAAGGAAGCAGCATCTGAACATAACCAGAGAACTGCTTCGGCTACTTCTTCGGGAGACCCCACCCGTCCGAGAGGTATAGTGGCAATCATTCGTTCCCGGCTTTCTGGATCATTCAGTCGACTTTCTGTTATGGGTGTACGGATCCAGCCCGGACAGACGGCATTAACTCGAATTCCGGACCCGGCATATTGTAATGCGGCGGATTTGGTAAGTCCTATAACTCCATGTTTACTGGCAGCATAGATGGGTTTGTTAAGATGCCCGACCAATCCCATGATAGAAGAAATATTGACAATAACCCCACCACCCTGCTTAAGCATAGGAGGAATCTCATACTTCATACCTAACCAAACCCCTTTGAGATTAATATTGATCACATGATCCCAGGTCTCTTCTGAGGCTTCATGAAGGAGTCCCCATTCGTTAGCGGTTCCGGCATTATTAACGGCACAATCCAGTCGACCATAGGTTTCCATCGTTTTTCTCACCAGGGCCTCCACGTCGCTCGCCCTGGATACATCGGTTTTGACGAAAATAGACTCACTCCCTATAGCTTTAACCTCCTCTATGGTTTCCTGACCACCCTTTTCGTTTAAATCGGCTACAATAACCTTTGCTCCTTCCCGAGCAAATACCAGGGCCATAGCCCGACCAATTCCCGAGCTTGCCCCGGTTACTAAAGCTATTTTTCCTTCCAATTGTTTTTTCACGTCCTTACCTCCCAGAGACTTATGGGTCTGAGCAACATACCGACAACTCTTATCAGGTATTGTCGGACCCTTCTTACCCTTCTCATATAGGGATATGACCCCACAGGCAGAAGCATCTCTACAGAATTGCCCGATTGGGGGGCGATCCCATGGGGCAATGACATTAACTGAGTAAGAGTGTTTTGGAACAAAACGGAATCCTTTTAAAGTTTCCAGGCTCCGTGGGAGCCTGTCCTTGAAGGTGTCAAAGGAAGCCGCCGGTTAAGCAGACTACCCCTACGAGGTTTCCAGAGTTGGGGAGCTATCCCGGGCCTTCATGAGTTCTGCAATCTTAATTGCATTTTCGCTGCCGTACTTTTCCAGGGCAGCTATAACTTTTCTCCGCCGCTCTACCGATTGATTTTGACTGATTTTCCATTTCCCTTCTATTCGTGTGATCTCAATTTTAAATCCCACGATTCCTTTCAGAAGCTTATGGATATAATCTGAAGGGGCTATGGCTATATTCCAGGGTTTTGGTAGAGAGGATTCGTAGAAATCTATAAGATTTTGAAGGATTTTTAGTAAATCCGATTCATCGTTTATTACATGAAAGTTTCCATACACATGAACAGCGATATAATTCCAGGTGGGAACCGCTTCTATTTCTTCATACCAGGATGGGGAAATATAGGCATGCGGGCCGGAGAAAATCACCAAAACCTCACCGTCGATTTCCTTCCAATGGGGATTAGCCCGGGCCATATGGCCGTAGAGATACCCTTGGGGCCCGATACTTTTGTCCAGTAAAAGCGGCAGGTGGGTCGCCAGGAGTTTTCCATCCTTTTGAGAGACTAAAATGGCAAAACTGTTTTTCTGGATAAAATCCAGAAGCACTTCCCTATCCTTTATTTCAAACAGTTCCGGTATATACATAGTCAGTGATAAACTCTCACCTTATCCCCTCTCAAGGGCAGGTTTTTTGGACCCGATCCCTCCGATTCCCCTTTCCCCTTACCTCCTGTCCCCTTCTCCCAGGTTGGGAGAGAGGGAATGAGAAAAGGAAGGGAGAGTGGGGAAGGAAGGCCATCCCCGAGTTCCCTCCTCCCGCATCGAGAAGGGAAGGAGGGAGTCAGGTTAGAAAAAAATCTACTCCTCCAAGCGCCTTATCCCCTCTTTTCTGAAGCTTCAGGAAAGAGGGAAGGGAAGAAGGTGAAAGTAGGGGAGGAAAGGATAGGGGTGTGACGTTTCATAGAGATTTCTTCCAAAGCTTTATACACCCGTACCTTCCTTCACTTTTTTACGGTAACAGGAGCTCCATCGTGCAATTTACTATGTCCTGAGATGGCCACAACTTCTCCGGGATTGACCCCATGAACGATCTCTACCTCATTACCCAGGGTTATTCCCTTCTGCACAATCCGTTCAGAAGCCTTATTATCGGCAATGACAAAAACCTTGGTTACTCCGGCAAACGTAATCAGAGCTTCCTGGGGAACGGTCACCGATTTTTCATCGGTCTTGGTAAGTACCGAAGCCTTTGCAAAAAACCCGGGTTTTAGTTTTTTGTCTGGATTAGGAATAAGGGCTTCAACGGTTATGGCGCGGGTTTCAGGATTGGAGGCCGGACTGATTCGACTTATCTTTCCTCCAAAGGTCTCATTAGGAACTGCATCCACGGAGATCTTAACCTCCTGACCTTCACTAATTTGGGTAGAGAATCGCTCCGGAATATCTCCCCGGAGCCTTAGCTGGCTGGAATCTACCAGGGTAATCAGGGGAGTTCCGACTTGCACGTACTCTCCCACAGAGACTTTTTTGCTTAAGACCTCTCCACTAATAGGAGCGATCACGCTGGTATCCGAGAGCTTCTTTTGCTTCATGGAAAGATCTGCCTTTTTTGCATCAATGGTTGCTACCAAAACCCTTGCATCCTCCAGGGCCGCATCATAAGTGGCTTTGGCTATCTGGTATTTCGTTTGTGCATCATCCACCTGTTGCTGGGGAACGAGCCGATCTTCCAGGAGCTTACTTAACCGCTTATAATTTAACTCAGCATTCTCCATATCTGCTCGAGCTTTTTTTACCAAAGCGGTTTTGTTAAGATCGATATTCCCCCTGGCCGAGTCCTCAATCCCTAATTTGGCTAAAGTCTGTTTTAAATCGGCCAGGGCCTTATTCACATCCAGTCTGAACTCTTCATCATTGATCTTAACCAGAAGATCCCCTTTTTTAACCGTATCCCCCAGGTCCACAGTTACCTTTTCGACTCGTCCTTCTACCTGGCTGCTAATGGTACTTTCTTCAAAGGCAATCAGAGTCCCCACAAAATCAACGGTTCTCTGAATGGGTCGGGTTTTAGCCGGCGCTACTTCTACCTCTATCGATTGGGGAGCAGGACCCGAAGGTTTTGCAGCGGGCGGTGCAGCCGGATCTGAACTCTTGGCAGGTTGTTGAGCTGGCTGTTGGGGAGATTGTTGGGCAACCTGCTGGGGTTGGGGGGCGGGAAGGTTATTTTGGGCTGACGGAGGACTCTTCTTCTCGTTGGAAGCCTGAGGCCGCTTGACCAGGTTCATGGGATCTATAAAACCCATATATGAAGCTATTCCGGCACCGATTAAAACTAAGGCAAGAAGACCCGCAATAAATTTTATAAATTTGATGACTTTTGACATATCTTCTGATATTCCTCCCGAGGCCTAGTAGCTGCACCATTTAAAAATAAATTTAAAATGGTCCGGCTTTTAGCCGTTAAGGAGTCCTTTTCGGTATCTTTGAGAACCCATTGAAAAATGAAAGAATTAATCATTCCAGTCAGAGCATGAGCCAGCTCAAAGGGATCTACTTCCTTAAGCTCTTTATTCTGAATTCCTTCTTGAATAATCTCGGCCACAAAGGATATATAAGAAACATATTTATGATGAACCTTCTCCCCAAACTCATCTTTCATATTCCACTCGAAATGATAACGATCTCGAATGTAAATCTTAAAAAACTCTCGATTCTCCTCAAAGAAGGAAAGGTGAGCCTGTATCAACCTGCAAAGCTTGTTAATGCTTCCCTGCTCATGGGAGACCTCAGATCGAACAAAAGAGAACATCTCCTCGGCTTTTTCCTCTAACATGGCTATATAAAGCGACCTCTTATCTTCAAAAAATTTATAGAGAGTCCCGGTTCCAAATTCTGCCGCCTCGGCTATCTCAGCCATGGTCGTTCCATAAAATCCCTTAGTGGCAAAGAGTCGTTCAGCAGCTTTAAGTATTTCAGCACGTCGCGCTTGAAATTCCCTTTCCTTACGACTGAGTAAAACCATGGAAACCTCCTCATTGATTAAATATTCAAAATATGAATGGTTGTTCATAGAATAACAAAAGATTATTGAGACTGTCAAGGGATTTTTGAGAAGATCACAGACCCGGGGGGAAGAGTTTCTGTCAGGATCTTGGGTCTTTATTCTGGAACATTTTCTTTCAGATCAGGGAAGGTTCCCTATGAATGGATCGTGGTTTCTCCGAAATAACCCAGCTCATAATGGCCGCAGCAATACAGAGGAGGGCTGCTCCCAGAAAAAAAAGTCGATAACTTCCTGTTTCATCGTGAATAAGACCCCCTGCGTAAGATCCCACTGCCGAACCTACCTGATGACTCAATGAAACTAAACCGATAACAGTACCGCCGGATCGACGGCCGAAAAGTGAAGTGGAAAGTGCGGTTGTGGGAGGTACAGTAGCAAAATCTACTATACCAAAGGTCACGGCAAAAACGAAAAGCATCCACGGCTCTCGAACAAGGAGAAGGAGAATTAACGTCAAAGCACGACCGGCGTATACCCCTCCTAGAACCCATTTATGGCCCCATTTATCCGAGATGACTCCCGCCAAAAGAGTCCCTAGCACATTAAAAGTACTGAGAACTCCAAAGGCTGTAGCCGCCATGACCGTATCAATATGAAGATCCTCAGCATAAGGAATCAAATGGGGATCAATAAGCCCGGCCGTAGTCACCCCACAAATCCAAAAACTACCTGCAAGCCACCCAAAGTTTTTCTGTTGGATAATTTCCGATAAAGATTGAAGTCGATCCACTCCCCCTTTTGTTGCCTGCGCTTCTGTATGTCCGGGAGGATCGTCCTTGAAAAGGAAGAACATAACCGGAATAAGCAGGGTCAGAACCCCTATTCCACTCCAGATAAAGGTCGTACGCCAACCGACCCTTTGCATAACCTCTACGATGAGCCTGAGTGCCAGTTGACCTGCCGCAGCTCCGGCCATGACCACGGCAATTGCCAGGGCTTTTCTTCGCCTGACCCAGCGATTAATCGCCACTCCAGCGGTTACATTGGTGGTTCCGGCCACCGACATCATAAGGGCAACTCCAAAGACCAGATAAACCTGCCAGAGACTTTGTACAAATCCCATCACAACCGAAGAGAACCCGAGGAGTAAAAGGCTACCCAGGTAGACCAGACGAGGACCATAACGGTCCGCCCAACGCCCTACAAACGGCTGGGTTAAACCAAAAGCCAGAAAGCCAACAGAGGCCGTTAAACTCATAGCTGCCCGGTCCCAACCAAATTCATTCTCCCAAGGTTTAAATAAAAGACCAATGGTGGATCGAATCGCCATAGTTACAGCTGAAGTCAAAAATGCTAAAGCTACGATGACCCAGGCATAGGGTAACTCACCTTTTTGAGGAATGCTTGTAGAACTACCTGCTTGGAAAGAAAGATTTCTTTTCATGGGAACCTTTTACCTCCCTTCTCTTATCGCTAAAACTGCCTCTTAAGATTCTCGACAAATCTCATCCGGACTATTAGATTTTGTTTAGGCTGGAAATGTCCTTTAACATAGTTCCTTTATTTGAAGAGAGTCAAGGTTTTTCCCGAAAAACTACGGAACCTGTTTTATTTTTGAGTATCAAAAGCAGGGACTATGAAAAATTCTGATAAGATATATAGATAATATAGATCTTTGAGAACTTTAGGAAAGGAAAGTCTACCATGGGAATTTCACGACGAGCCGTTCAGGTACCTCCATCCAGTATCCGGGAAATATACGATTTATCCTCGAAAATGGAAGGTGTGTATCGACTCTTCCTGGGAGAATCCAATATTGGAACCCCGGATTTTATCAAAAAAGCTGCAAAAAAAGCCCTGGATGAAGATTATGTTTTTTATACTGCCAACGCCGGATATTTAGATCTTCGACAGACCTTATCGGAAAAAATTCGGGAATGGCATCAGGTTCACTATGACCCTCAAACCGAAATTGCCATCACGGCGGGAGGAGTGATGGGAATTCATCTGGCCGTTTATACGGCTATTGATCCCGGCGAGAAAGTCATTCTGATCTCACCGGCCTGGCCTAATTTTAAAGCTGTAATTGAAATGGTAGGGGCAATCCCCATAGAAATTCCTCTCACCCAACTAGACCAACGCTATTCTTTGGACTTTGATAGAATCTTAGAAGCCATCGATAATAAAACCAAATTGATCGTCTGTAACAGCCCTTCTAATCCTACAGGCTGGGTGGCAACTCTGGAGGAGAAGGAAAAACTTTATCAGATTGCCGTCACACATGGCTTAACCCTGATCTTTGATGAAGTCTATGAGCATCTTGTCTTTACCGGCAAAAGGCCAGCTCCCTCCATTGCAAAGGTTGTATCTGAGCCTTCTGAAAACCTTATTATTCTGAATAGCCTCTCCAAAACCTATTCCATGACGGGTTGGCGGGTCGGGTATGTACTGAGCCACCACAAGGTTATTTCCCAAATTTCCAAGCTTCAAGAATTTACCGTCTCCCATGCGACCAGTATCGCCCAACGGGCGGCCATTACAGCCCTCCGTGAAGGGGAAGGGTTCATTCAGCAAAGTGTAGAAATTTATCATAAAAATCGAGACCTGATTTGTCAACGCCTGGCCGCTATGGAGGAAGTGGATCTCATAATCCCGGAAGGAGCTTTCTATGCCTTCCCCAGAATCAAGGGTATGAAAGATTCTCTGGAATTTTGCAAAAAACTACTTCTGACCAAGAAAGTAGGCCTTGCACCTGGCTCAGCCTTTGGAGAAGGGGGAGAAGGACACGTTAGAATTTGCTTTGCAGCCGAGGAAAGCCTGCTGAAACCGGCACTGGATAAATTTGAAGAGTTTCTGAAAGAAACATTAAAATAAAAAGTCCAGGACCTCTTAGAAAAAGAAAATTCCATGGATAGTTTTGGGGTTAGATGAGGTTTTTAGACCGTCTCACGAAGCTTAATACCCTGCCTTAACCCTGCAAAACTCACCGGATCCTTTATGCTGGGGGATTATACCAGTTCTGATGGGATAGATCGTCTTAACCTTTCTTAAAGGTGACCGACCCGATACCCCTACAACCGGATTACCTGTCAAAGGGGTATTTTTGGCCCCACTTTTAACAGGGAACAGAAGGAGAAAGGAGGCTCCTGGGATCTGGGAGAAAGCCCAGAAACAGGGAAGATCACCCAAAGTCTTTCAAAGTATAGGAAGTTGAGAACAGATTTTGAATATACTAAGATTATAGTTAAGATTATGTTTAAATTTAGTATTACTGACGAATATAAGTGTTAAATTTACTGATGACCAAATCATCCACCAGGAGGTTTAAGGCTATGAGACGAAATGTTTTAGAATTATTAAGTATCAAGAAATGTTGTGATGAACTGGCCTTTGCCGTTCAGTGTCAATATTTTATCGTTTCCCCGGATGTGGACTATCCACCTGGAAAGCTTTCCTTGAAAAGTGAAAAACCTGGAGCCCCCTATGTAGGTATTTCCCATTGTCCCTGGTGTGGAGCTGAAATACAAAGTGAAGAATAAGAGCTTATTGATGATATGAGATTATAAAAGAAGGCTGAAAAATACACGTTGAAGAAGCGAGCAGAACCAGGGAGGCGAGGGTGGGAGTATTAATTAACCTCTTTTTCTGTCCTTCAGATAATTTTTCTACACGTTTTTTGAGAGAGATTCCTATCCTGTTTCTCTTCCTTTACTTCCAGAAAACCGCCTGTTTTCTATCCATTCTTCAGGAAATGTTGGCTAATGAAATAAGGATAACCCCCTACGCAGTAAGCTAAGAAGGGGGAAAGCCTTATTTTCAGCCTGAACACCCCATTTACTCTCCGGCAGGAACTGACACTCCCACGCGCCTTTTTTAAGCTGAAAAGCCCCGTCAGGGGCGAAGGGTTGGTAGCCCCCGACGCAAGTCCGGGATCCAGTCATTCAGAATTTTTTTCAAGCTCCGAAGGAAGCTCCCCTTTCCGCTATATTCCCCCCTTCCCCGCATGCGTAGGAATTCTCCCCGTGTACGGGGGGAATTGAGGAGCAACCTGTGAAACAGGTCGCCTTTAATCCTTATCCCATCCCGTCCCCTCCCCACAACCACAAGAGAAGGAATAGGATGAGGACTGGCCTGGAAAAAAGATGGGTAGCGGGAGATTTCTTACTAGGGGGAAGAAAAATAGATTGCAGAATTCACCTTTTGTGGTCATATTAACCGAGAAGGGAGGGAAATAATGAGACATGAAAAAATTGCTCCCCAGTTAATGGTGGCACTGGAGAATTATCAGGAAGAAGGACGGGTAGGATTGATTCGGCATATGCGTTCTCTGGGGGTTATTCCGTCGGTAGGTAGTCCGAAACCGGCCCGTGCAGTGGTTTTTATTCATTGTGAAGAGCAGGCACGATTGGATAACCTGGCGCAATATGGCATTCGGGTTAATCAGTCCAGGGGTAAAATACGGACGGCGCTTTTGCCTATAGAGAGTATAGGCCCCTTATCAGACGATCCTGCCGTAGAGCGTATCATTTCATCCCACTATTTGCGGTTACGGATGGATGTGGCTCCCGGTAAGGTACATATCCCAGAGTTTCGACGTAACAGTCGATTGAGTGGAAAAGGTGTAATTATCGGGATCGTAGATACCGGCATTGACCCTAATCATCCCGCCTTTCTGGGACGCATTCTGCGTATCTGGGATCAGACCTTAACCGGTCCGGGAGTTGCAGAGGGAGGGTATGGCCTTGAATTAACCGGGGCTCAACTTACAGCGTCTCGGGATCGAGAGGGACATGGAACCCATGTTGCCGGAATTGCTGCCGGGTTTGATCCTGTTTTTGGAGGGATAGCCCCAGGAGCAGACCTGGTGATTGTTAAATCGGATCTGCAGGATGCTCATATTGCCGATGGGATCCGATATATCTTTCGAGTAGCCCATGATCTCGGGCGAGCAGCCGTGGTCAATTTGAGTCTGGGGGGCCATTATGATGCCCACGATGGGAGCGACTCGTTATCTCAAATTATTGATATGGAGTCTGGAGAGGGACGCATTGTGTGTTGTGCGGCAGGTAATGAAGGAAACGACAATATCCACGCTCAAGGCGTAATCCCTGCAGGGACTCTACGTACCGTTCGCTTTCGGGTTCCAACGGGTACAGTTCACATGGCGGCCCTGAACGGTTGGTATTCGGGGGCAAATTCCTTAGAAGTTTCTCTACGAACCCCTGGAAAGTTTGTAACCCCCTTTCAGGGAGTTATTTCTTCAGGATCCTATGTAAAAACCTATCCTTTACCAGATGCGAGGATACGGATAGCCACCCCAGGCCCCGATCCGGCCAACGGTGACCATAACTTCTTTATTGAGATGGGTGCTCCACCCGGCCTTCCGGTCAAGGGAGGCATCTGGCAGTTACGGGTTCGTAATATTTCGGCAACTGATGCCCGATTAGATATATGGACCCTGGATGATCAGATTTCCCCAGAGGTGGTTTTTACCGGAGCAAGTGTCAAAGACTCGATGAAAATAGGTTCTCCAGGCGCAGCTGCCAGTGCCATAACGGTTGCCTCGTATACCACAAAAGTCCAATGGACGGATATCGATGGTCATGTTCGGACGGTGGGACTGGTTTTAGATGATATCTCGGATTTCAGTAGCGAAGGTCCTCTTCGTAATGGAAAACAGAAACCTGATGTGACGGCACCGGGAGCCATGATTGTTTCTTGCCTTTCCGCGGATTCTCAACCCTCCCGAGCGGAAATGGTGAATCCGAACTTCCTGGTCATGGCAGGTACCAGTATGGCAACCCCCTTCATAGCCGGAATTGTGGCTTTACTTTTAGAGCGTGATCCTAAACTAGGTCCCCAGGACGTCAAAACTTTGCTTCGTGCCCATAGTTTAATCCCGGGACAGCCGGCAGGAATTTTCGATCCTAAATGGGGATTCGGATTGATTGATGCCTTGGGCCTTTAAGCCGGGAGGTGGAATAGACCCTGGCCTAAAGCCGGGAGAAAACAGCTTATGACAGATTATAAGAAATTAGATGCGGCCCTGGCTACGGCGTTAGAAAGTGCTCAAGATCCCGAGGCGCCCCTTTTCTCCGTCTTCATCCATACAGAACCCACTTCCGACAAGGCTAAAGTTGCATTCTTAAAAAAACTAGGAGTAAATATCGGTTCCGGTGAACAATTTATATTTACCGGAACCCTTTCGGCGCATGCCGTTCGAGAATTATCTGAACAACCCTGGGTTCGATATCTTAAACTTTCCAGAAAGCTTCGACTCTTGAACGATTCGAAGTAGAGGCTTTGAGGGCCTACATGCCGGGATAAGATAGAAAAGCCTGATTCTGGCAGTGCAGGGTAGAGCAGACGGTTGCGCTCCCAACTAAGCTTTATACTAGCCCCTATGAACTCTGAGGGGTAGAGATCCTAAAATTATTAAAGGAAAGTAGGTTAAGCGTCCATGCTTGACATAAAAGAAGTCTGAGCCTGGGCTCTTGACTGGCGAACTAGGAGCTTTTAAAGAAGAGAACCCCTAAAGGGGGTAGTGTCAGCGACAGGGCGTAGGGCCTCCCAAAGACCGTTTGGGAAATTGCTTCAACACCGCCTGCATTTCCGACCCCACTCCCACCGTAAAAATCCGCATCGCTGTTGAGCATTTCCTTCCAGAAACCACCTCGCGGAACCCCTATCAGATAATTTTCTCGGGGAACAGGGGTGAAGTTGCATACCACCAGAATCAAATCGGAGGTGGTCTTACCTTTTCTCAGGAAACTGATAATGCTGTGCTCCCAATCATGGAAATCGATCCACTCAAAGCCTTCCATTCGGAAATCCAACTCATATAAGGCAGGTTCAGTACGGTAGAAGTGGTTCAAATCCCGAACCCACTTTTGAACCCCTCGATGGAAAGGATAGTCCAGGACATGCCACTCGATACTCTCCTCGTGATTCCACTCTCGCCATTGCCCTATCTCTCCACCCATAAAAAGGAGTTTTTTTCCGGGATGACCGTACATATAACCAAATAGAAGCCTGAGATTGGCATTCCGCTGCCATTCGTCCCCGGGCATTTTTCCAAGTAACGAGCCTTTACCATGAACGACTTCATCATGGGAGAGCGGAAGCACAAAGTTTTCCGAAAAGGCATACCAGATACTAAAGGTTAACTGGTTATGGTGATACTTCCGGAAAATAGGATCGGTGGACAGGTATTTCAGGGTATCGTGCATCCATCCCATGTTCCATTTCATCCCAAAGCCGAGGCCTCCGATGTAAACCGGCTTTGAAACCATGGGCCAGGCCGTGGATTCTTCGGCGATGGTCTGGACATCGGGGTATTCCCCATAGACCATTTCATTAAATCTCTTTAGAAAGCTTATGGCTTCTAAATTTTCCCTTCCACCAAATATATTGGGTATCCATTCCCCCTCTTTTCGAGAATAATCCAGATAGAGCATAGAGGCTACGGCGTCGACCCGAAGACCGTCGATATGATATTTATCCAGCCAGAAAAGGGCACTACTGATCAAAAAGGCACGTACTTCGTTTCGACCGTGGTTAAAGATGTAACTGTTCCAATCCGGATGGTAACCTTTCCTGGGGTCCGCATGTTCGTAGAGATGAGTACCGTCAAAATAAACCAATCCATGCTCATCGGACGGAAAATGAGAAGGAACCCAGTCCAAGATGACTCCGATGCCATGTTGATGAAGATAATCAATCAGGTACATGAAATCCTGAGGGGTTCCATATCGGCTGGTAGGTGCAAAGTAGCCCACGATTTGATACCCCCAGGAACCGTAAAAAGGATGCTCCATAATCGGTAAAAATTCCACATGGGTAAAACCCATTTCCCGGACATAATCCGCCAGGTAAGGAGCCATTTCCCTGTACGTGAGGAATCTATTCCCTTCTTCAGGTACCCGCCGCCATGAACCTAAATGAACCTCATAAATGGCCCAGGGAGCCTCCAAAGCATTCGCTTTATATCTGTTTTCCATCCAATTCTTATCGGCCCATTCATAGGTGAGATCCCATACCATGGAAGCTGTTTTGGGGGGAGTTTCCCAGCGAAAAGCAAAGGGATCCCCTTTATCTACCCGGTAGAGATTGTATCGAGAGATGATGTGGTATTTGTAAAGGGTTCCCGGGCCAACACCTGCAATAAATCCTTCCCAGATACCCGATTCATCTTCCCTTATCTTGAGGGGATGGGATTCTCGATTCCATCCGTTAAAGTCTCCAATCACCGATACATATTCGGCATTGGGAGCCCATACAGCAAAGTAGGTCCCCTGGACCCCTTCCAGGGTTGTGATATGGGAACCCAGCTTATTATAAAGTCTGAAGTGGCTCCCTTGTTTGAAGAGGTAAATATCATGACTTGTAAGAAAACTCACATTCTTTAAGGCTAAAGGGCAAAAGCGAAAGGAAAAACACCCTTCTATCAAGCGCGGACGCTTAACCTACTTTCGCCTTTGCCCTTTAGTCTTTTATTTTTTCTACTTAACCCGGTTTAAAATAGGTTTCCCTTCCACAAATCGAACCATGTTGGCAAAGGCCGCCTGGATTTTGGTTTTAAACCCATCGAGGGTTCCAGCTGCGATGTGGGGGGTGAGAACGACGTTATCGAGCTTGAACAGGGGATTCTGGGGATCCGGGGGTTCTTGATAGAAAACATCCAGTGCTGCTCCGGCAATAGACCTGTTTTTTAAGGCTTCATAAAGGGCGGATTCATCCACCACCTGACCTCGACAGGTGTTGATGAGCACGGCCGATTTCTTCATCAATTTAAGTTGATCCCGTCCCATCAGGTGATGGGTTTCCTCACTCAGGAGGACATGAAGGGACACAATGTCCGAAGTCGATAGGAGTTCTTCAAAGGAACAAAACCGGGCCTGTAACTCTCGCTCTTCCTCGGCGTTTAATCGAAGGTATTTATCGTAGTAAAGGATATTCACGCCAAAATTTTTTGCACGGAAAGCAACAGCCCGACCGATCCGCCCCATTCCTACAATCCCTAAGGTCTTACCGTACAAATCAAAGGACTGCATCCGTAATCCCCATTGGAGCCATTTTCCCTCCAACAAGGATTGATGGGCTGTGGGAAGCCTTCTATAAAGAGCCAGAATCAGGAGAATGGTATGCTCGGCAACCGGTATGGTTGTCCCCTCCGGAGTTATTCCTACCACGACCCCTGCTTCCGCCGCTGCGGCTAAATCAATTTTTTCATAGCCTACCCCTTGATGTTGAATCATCTTTAAACGGGGGGCTGCCTGGATATGGACCCTGGTTATCGCCGAATCGGCTACCAGAATAAAATCTGCTTCCTGGAGTTTCTCTAATCGTTCGGGTTCATCTCCCCGGTCCAGAGTTATTACTTCAAATCCCTTTGGAGCCAGAGATCGGATGACTTCATACAACTCGGGATTTGTAACACTAAAATACAAAACCTTGAAAGGGCCAGAGTCATTCATACTTTCCCCTTTGTATACCTTGAAGTTTTGGTTTTATTTGTAATCAGATTCTTTTTATTTCGTTTTCTATTCGGATCAAATTAAATTAAAGGTATTTTCTACCTCGTCCCTCCTGCCAGTTCGACGGCAACCTGGATGGCTTCCCGTAAACTATTGGGGTTTGCGATTCCCTTTCCGGCCTTATCATAAGCCGTTCCATGTTCCACTGAAACCCGGATGATGGGAAGTCCAATGGTTACATTTACCCCTTTCATATCGATCCATTCTCCGGTCTCCGGATCCACGACAAATCCCAGGACTTTGGAGGGGATATGTCCCTGATCGTGGTACATGGCTACCACCCCATCAAAGACCCTTCCCCGTAAATGGGTAAAGATGGTATCCGGGGGAAGGGGACCTACCACCTGAATACCTTCTTTTCTCGCTTCCTCAATGGCCGGGGTAATCTCCTTTATTTCTTCATCTCCGAATAAACCATGTTCCCCGGCATGGGGATTAAGCCCGGCAACCCCAATTCTAGGAGATTCAATTTTAAGCTGCCGGAGGGTATTGTGGAGTAATCGGATAACCGTTAAAACCCTGGGTTTTTTAACCCGATCGCAGGCTTCTCGAAGGGAGCAATGGGTGGACACATGGGCTACCCGGAAAGTACCGTTAACCAGGAGCATGGCATAATTTTTGGTATGGGTCAAATCGGCCAGAAACTCGGTATGCCCATCGTATTTATATCCCCCAGCTTGCAAGGCTTCTTTATTGATGGGACAGGTCACTATGGCATCTATTTGCCTGGCTAAAGCCAGATCGACGGCTTTTATAATGTAATCTCCGGCTGCTTTACCTGCCATGGCACTCACTTTTCCGTACTCGAATCGGCTCATATCTATATTATCCAGATCCAGGACATCCATGGTTCCATACTCAAACTTTGCTTCGGACGGTTGTTGAAGGGAATGAATGGTTAACGGAACCCCGGTGACTTCACAGGCCTTTTTCATGATCTTACCATCTCCGATAACCAGGGGCTTACAGATCTCATAAACCTGCTTGTGGGCAAGGACTTTAGCCGTCACTTCGGGCCCGACCCCTGCTACGTCTCCGATGGTTATTCCGATAATTGGTTTCTCTGACATGATAGAAAACAGGATCCAGGATTCAGGAATCAGAATTCGGAAGATTTTCCTTCTGACCTCTGAAGCCGGTATCCTGATGCCTGGTTTTTAAATATTCGATGCATCGGGCTATGGCTTCTGGATGACCAAAAGCGCCTGCTTTCGTAATAATGTTTAACCCTGCAGAATCTCCTCCGATTAAACGGCCGGAGGGAATTCCCGGTAATACCTCCTCCACCAGATAAATACCCCTGGCTCCCAAATGCTGACACACACTCAAGGCAATATCTCCTCCGGTTAAGAATAAACCCGAAATTTGTCCCATCTCCTGGACTTTACAGCGGGTGGAGTTAAGTAGCTCCACCGCCAGATCTCCTAAAGCCTGAGCTACCTGACGGCTATGCCTTAAAAAAACCTCCGACGGAAGTTCTTTTCGGGAGTTGTCGGTGGTTACTAAAATATCTTTACCCTGGATAAGGTAGGAAAGGGCCCGGGTAACGAGCCTTTGAATCTCCCCTGTCTTTTCTTGCTCATCCACCATTTTATCTGATAAAGCTTCTAAAACCGGTATTTGCAAATTTCTTGCGGCATACTCTACCTGTTCCCGGGTCACCGGGCTCAGACTTCCACAAATTCCCACTACAGAAAATCGAGGGGGAGAATCGGAGAAAGGGAGGAAAAAGCTTCTTTCTTTTTCCTCGTCTTTCCTTCTTCCGTTCTTTTTTTCCTTCCCCGCTGTTCCCTCCAGATGAAATGCTTCCGGAATCTCGGCAGCCAATCCTGCGGAACCGCAAATTAAAACGGGCATGGAGAGCCTGGCGATGGTCTGAGCTGCGATTTTCAGGTCATCCTGGACTAAAGCGTCCAGGACAAAAATCTCGGTACCGTCCTGGATAAGCCGATGAACGTTTGGGAGTAAAGTCTCTTTCCCCTGGCGAAGGGTTTCTAAAGGAATTACCTCTACCTTCCGTCGGGTCTGTCGGACCAGCAAATCCGGAATAAAGGCGTTTTTCATATAAAAGGTAGGATCTGAAGCTATCGCCGTTTTATGGATGGGAACTCCATCAAGATAGAGACTTCCATTTTGAACCGTTCGCCCATAAACCGGAAAAGCCGGGGTCAGAAAACAGACTTTAAAGTTTAAAATCTCCATGAGGGCGTCGATCTCGGTTCCGATATGACCCCGTAGCGTAGAGTCTATTTTTTTATATACTCGGGAAATCTTTAAATTTTTCAAAACAAGACCCATGGCCCTGGTTTGGGCATACGCCTGCTCGGGGGCCAGGAAACGGCTATCGGTATTCAACACCACCACCTGAATATCGTTGATCAACCCGGGCTCTATTTCCAGATCAAGAATCACTAAGGTTTTGAGTCCTTTCTTCAAAAACTGAATTCCTGTATCATTGGCCCCGGTGAGATCATCGGCAACGATGGCAAAGGTTTTTTCAGGGTTTAATTGTAAGTCCATGTTGGACTCTAATTTAGCGTGTTATCTGGCCGGTGTCAACCCTTTAAATTTCAACGGGAACAGGCCCTTGATAGAAGTAACCCTCTAAAGAGACTTTAAATTTGACCCCGAAAAGCTGGACCCCTTGTTGATAAGCCTCTTTCAATACGGTGGCAAATCGGGGATCGGTATCCCGATTGGGGCGAATGCAGAGGAGATCGTCTCTCTGGGCTACAAATAAAACCGCTGCCTGTTTTCCCTGTCGCCTGAGGTCGATTAATTCATGAAGGTGCCGGACTCCGCGCAAAGTAGGAGCATCTGGAAACAGGGCGATTTGATTTTTTACCAGGGAGACCGATTTAACTTCCAAAAATAACTCATGCTTATCTTGATGAAGGTAAAAATCCAGCCGACTTTCTCCGATTTTGTATTCTCGCTTGAACTGCCAGGAGGTTCCTATAGGGGAGAACCGGGAGTGTCTCAAAATGGCCTCGGCGAGGCGATTAGCAGAGGGAGTATCCAGAGAAACCAGAGGATAAGGGGGATCTGAAGACCGGACCAGAAGAAGTGTAGAGAAGGTTTTCCGGTTTCGTAAGGATTCCTTCGAAGAGGTTAAGGCGGCCAGGCTTACATAAACTTCTACGCCGGGTTGAAGTAATTCCAGAAGTCGTCCGGGGTCGGGTACATGGGTTACGACAGGTTCCTGGGTCAGCCCGGTTAAAAGAGAAGGATTAAGACCTAACTCCCCGGCCCGGGATAGGAGATCCACCCGGTCCAATTGGACCTGGGCGGCAAAACGATGAGGTCGCCGGATAAACCGTCCTTTTAAAAGCGGACCCGGGTAACGGTGGGGAAGAAAAAGACTTGAAAATGGCCTGGAAATCCGCATAGAAGGAGGTAAATAAATGGGTAAAGGTTTTCAGGGATTGTTAAGGATTTTCCTTGACGATGAACAAAACTTCTGTTAATAAAACATTATATGTTATCTCTTCAAGAGAAAAAAGAATTTTTACAGGGTATTGATCTCTTTACCGCTTTAAAAGAAGAAGAGTCTCTCCGATTGGCCCTGGCCGCTAAGGAAGTTTTTATTCCTGAGCAGACCTCCGTATTTGAGGAGAATAGTCCCGGGGATGCCGTCTATGTGATTTTTCGAGGTAAAGTTCGGGTTTACCATCACGATGCCGAGTTGATGATTGGGGAGCGTGGAGATGTACTCGGTGAAATTGCCGTTGTGGATAGAGGATTGCGGTCTGCATCGGCCCAAACTCTGGAAGATACCCTCCTTCTCCAAATACCCTGCGATACTTTCCACGAAATTCTGGCCCATGATCCGCCTTTGATGCTGGCTATATTCAAGCTTTTAAGTCTTCGACTGCGCCGAAACGTAGAGATTTTTGAGCGGCAGCACCTGGAACTTTTAAAGGTCTACAATCAGATAAAGGCTATTAAAGAACGATTGGCGGAAGAGAATATTTATCTCAGGCAGCAGCTTAAAGAAAGCTCGATTTTTAACAGTATCGTAGGAACCGATGAAAAGCTGGTTAATATCCTGAACCTGGTCGAACAGGTTGCCCCAACATCTGTTCCGGTTATTGTTTATGGAGAAAGTGGAACCGGAAAAGAGCTTATAGCCCGGGCCATTCATTATAGTAGTTCCCGATCCGAGTATCCTTTTATTACGGTCAATTGTGGGGCCATCCCTGAAAGCTTACTGGAGTCTGAGCTTTTTGGACATGAACGGGGATCCTTCACAGGAGCTACCTATACCCGAATCGGAAAGTTCGAGGCGGCTAACCATGGAACACTGTTCCTGGATGAAATCGGGGATATGAGCCTGAACCTTCAGACCAAGCTCCTTCGGGCCCTCCAATTTGGAGAAATCCAAAGGGTAGGAAGTAACCAATTGTTGACCGTCGATGTGCGTGTTGTAGCCGCAACCCATAAAGATTTGAAACGGATGATTGCGGAAGGGACCTTCCGTGAGGACCTTTATTACCGACTTAATGTGGTTACACTGGAACTTCCTCCTTTGCGAGGGCGGCGAGGAGATATTCCGTTACTGATTAATTTCTTCATGAAGAAATTTAATAAGGAGTTTCGCAGACGGATTCAGGAGATAGAACCTGCCGCTCAAGAGCGCTTGTTGGAATACGATTATCCCGGGAATATTCGAGAATTGGAAAACATTATTAAAAGGGCCATCGTTTTAGCCAAAGGAGAAACCATCAAGTTAAAAGATCTTCCTCCGGAACTTCAACAACCTCAGCGCTTTTTGAAGCGACCCTACCCGGCCATTCCAGAGAACTACAGAGAACTCAAAGAGGTCAAAGAAGCTGCCAGACAACTGGCTGTGAGGGATATTGAAAAAAGCTTTTTGCGGCGCCTGTTGCAATCAACCCGGGGGAATATCGCGGAAGCCTCCCAAAAGGCCGGGGTTAACCGAACCTTCCTTTATAAGCTCCTTTCGAGGAATGGGCTGGATTTAAATCAATTCAAGTAAACCTTATTTTATACCTTTTTCGATTCTCCCCGCCCTTGTTTCCTTTCTCTTCGCTGTCTTTAAGAAAGAGACTAATGGTAAAAAAATTTTACTTATTTAAGCTCGCTTAATTTAAATACTTAAAAGAATCTTTTGAATTTTTGTCTCTAAAAGAGAGACAAAAGAAAAAGGATTTTTCCAGGGATCTTATAAGCTTTTAAAAAACAGATACTTATAAAGGATGATTTTTTGCAGCCCTGGCACGGGGATTGCTCTTATTAAAAGTAAGCAAATCGATAGCATCTATAACCGAGGCAAGTAAACCCGGAGAACGCCGGGTCGTCTTAAAAAAACTTGCTTCTTTTACTTCTTCAAAAGGAGATCATCATGAAAACACATCTCTTATTTCAAAAGAGTATCCTGATAATCCTCCTGGCCGTGGGTATTACCCTGACCACTTCCCTAGCTTTTGGACAGGATGATCGGTTTATGGGAGTCGGGGAGAAGGGAGGACAGGTGGTAACGGAATTTGGAAGCTTCCTGAAACCAAAGCCGACAACTCCTTCCCCTTCTCCGAGTACAATCTATCAATCCCCCAGGGGAGAAAATCCCAATATGACAGGGGATCGGTTCTTGGGAATAGGCGAAAAGGGAGGCGAACAGGTTCCGGAAATGGGAAGCTTCTTGAAACCTAAACCCGTCACTCCACCCGAAACCATAGAGACCAAAGAATTTTCTCTGCCTCAAGTGATCTATCAGGTTCCAAACAACCCCAAGGGTCCAACTTACTTTCAGGATGGGGCAGATAAATGGCCCTGGCTGAATACCCGTTAAAGAGTCGAAGAAGTAGGTCCTTATACCGACGGCTATATCATACCGTTACCAAACCCTATATCCTAAAGGTGAGATCGAAAAGAGGGAAATTTTAAAAAGAAATTCAGGAGATCCCCGCCCTCTTTCCGACTTTCACCGGTCAGGAGAAAGCTTATGAAAATGAAAGATATTTTGATAAATATTTGTCTAATTGCCATGGCTATAGTTGGAAGTATGATTTTGATCCGGGCTCCAGCTTTTAGGCAGAACAGTGTGGCGGACTCTGGGTTGGTGACGGGTAAATATGTTCAGCGGGAAATGGAAAGCTTCTTGAAATCTAAACCTAAGATTTCTCCAGAGGCAGTTACAGGAAAAGAACTGCCGGTTCCGAAGGCAATTACAACCGTCCCAGAGGGCTCTAAATAATTGAACCCCATGAGGGATGGAGTTCTTATAGGCAAAAACTCAGCCCTTAAGAAAGCCCTGAGGATATTCTCAGAAGAAACGTTATTTAACCCTTACCAATTGGTAAGTGGATGTTTTCTGCTTCTCTTAAACCAATATCGTCAGAAGAAGACCCAGGATGGGTTTGAATAAACAACCTATGGCTAATAATCATCGTGTGGAACTTTACGTGAAGGATTTAAATTATTGGATAAACTTTTATATAACCCAAATGGGTTTCAATCCGGTCAACATAGAAGATTCTACGGCCCTGCTATCGGATGGATATACCCTCTTACAGATTCGGAAAGAAGGGCGAAAGAGGACCGAAAAGAGGAATCCAGAAACCTTCAAGGCATGGAGATGCCGGATCTGCTAAAAAGAGGAATCTCCAGGCTTATTTTTTCCGAGTCTAAAAACCTGTTTCGTGGTCTATAGAAGGAGGAAAGTTTCACCATGAACTGTAAACAGGAAGTACCCGTTGTTTTAAGGCAGGCGCTTAAAGTGCCTTCAGCCTTTTTTCTCGAAGAGAATATCCTGTAAAGTCGAACCTCTCAATTCGAGGGAATTTGCCTTAATTTCCCACTTGAACGCTTAAAATTTTCCCCTTGGGTCCCTCCGCCTTTATTCATCCATAGTCAATTTCAGATTTGGATACCTTTTTATTCATTAAAAACGGTAAAGCGATTCCCCCTCCATAGGTTTTAAACTAACCCCGGTTGGCTTAAGGTTTCCTATAAAAAGAAGGGTTGTTCCTAATCAAAAATTGAGTTAAATTAATTATATCAGATTATGAGTAGAGAAAAACAAGTCCTTCGAGAATATATCAGTCAAAACAAGTTAAAGCTTACGGAACAGCGTGAGCTTATTCTAGAAGCCTTCCTGTCTGTAAAGGGTCACGTAACCGCAGAAGAGCTTTACCAAATTGTCTGTAAGCAAAATCCCATGATCGGACTTGCCACTGTCTATCGAACCTTGAATCTGTTATGTGAATGCGGTCTGGTTCAACAAAGGCAATTTGGTGATGGACAGACGCGTTACGAGCTTGTCCAGGCCCACCACGATCACCTCATATGTACCAAATGCCGTAAGATTGTTGAATTCGAAAACGAGGCTATTGAAAAGCTTCAGGAACAGATTGCCAGGCAACATGGTTTTATCATTCAGACCCACAAGCACGAACTCTATGGCCTTTGTTCAGATTGCCAAGACAAGGAAAGAGAAACCCATACAACCGAAAAACAAGACTTTCTTGTGTATTAAACACCCGTAGAGAGAAGGCTTCAAGCAATCTCTTTTTCTTTCTTCATTTCATTTTTCTTCCCATTTTCCGATTAACTTTTAACTTTTTCTAAAAGAATCTGTATCCCCTGGTAAGTGAAAGAAGAAGTACCTCCTGCTCCCCTCAAGAGGGAACCTAGGGGGAATCGTTCCCTACTAAAATCCTCCTTTGAGGTGGGTCAGGAGGGCATATTTTCAGGGAAAGGGGTAGGGGAAAGGATATTTTGCCCGGGACCTATCAACGATTCATTCCCTTGAAAGCCCTAAGGAGGTTAGGAAAAGGTTACAGCTACCAACCAACACGGAGGAGACATTTCTAAATAATTTGTTGACGGAGATAATAAAATATAGGATGATGTTTCTACCTTAATAAGGAGTCAATTTTGACGGGAGTTCAGCGTATAAAGGGGTTCAGATCATGAAATACTTCCGGGTATTGCCAAATCGATTTCCCATTCAAACCAAGCTTATCCTTACCGTACTACCTCTATTTCTGACTTTAATTCCTCTACTCAGCTATATTTATATCAAAAATCAAGAGAACAACTTACAGGAGGAAATGGAGAGCAGAGTCCGGATTATCAAAGGTAACTTGCAAAGGCGGGGTATAGCTCTTGCCAGAACGCTGGCTCTGGCCTCTGAGAATGCCATTGCAGGGTTTGACCTGACCTTTTTATCGGATCTCATTCGTGCTGCTGCCGAAGGAAGTCCTGGAATTTCGTTTATCCTGATCATGGACAACTCCCGACAGGTTTTAGTTCATACCGATGTAAATCAGGTCAATCAAATTCTCAATGAGCCCGTCGATATAGAAGCCTCTCAGATAAAAGATGTGACCATTTACGAATATCAAAGACAGGGTCAGGATATCATGGAGGTGAGTGTTCCTATCCAAAGTGAAGGGGAACGACTCGGAACCCTTCGGATAGGTTTTGATCTGGAAACCTCTTATTCTCAAATCAAAGAAGTTAAGGAACGTCTTTCCCATAAACTGGAAGCCACATGGAAAACCGCGGGGATTATTACCGGTATTTTCTTGATTATGGGAAGTATCATTTTAAGCTTAATTAGTAAGCGGATTACCACTCCGATTCAGAAGCTGGTTCATAGTGTCCATCTTATTTCCGGGGGAGATCTGACCCAGAAGGTTGACATAAAATCCAGAGATGAAATCGGTGAATTAGCCGAAGCTTTTAATCAAATGACTTCCCGGTTAAGACAGTCCTACGAACAACTGGAAGAATACAGCCGAACCCTGGAGCAGAAAGTCGCCGAAAGAACCCGAGAGTTGGAGGAATTATACCGATTCAACGAAAGTATTATACGGAATGCACCCATTGGAATTTCCACCGTGAACGATCAGGGAATTGTAACGAGTCAGAATCCGGCATGGGCTGAAATTATGGGTTTTAAAGGCTCAGAAACCGCTGTGGGTATGAAAGTCGTTGAAATACCGACCATTAGAGATACCGGACTACTTCATGTTTTTAAGGATGCCTTAGAGAAAGGGATTCCCTTTAAGGGATTCAATATTCCCTATACCTCTTATCTTACCGGTAAGGAAGTTTTGCTCAACGTAGTTTTAACTCCTATCCTGGGAGAAGATGGCCAGGTGAAGACCTTATTGTGCTTGATTCAGGACAACACTGAAAAAGCAAGGGCTGAAGAAGAGTTGAAAAAAGCCTATGAGGAATTAAAAAAGGCCCATCAAGATCTCCAAAATGCTCAACTTCAATTAGTCCAGTCTGAGAAACTGGCTTCCCTGGGACAACTGGTTGCCGGGGTAGCCCATGAGATCAATAACCCGGTTAATTTTATCTCATCGGGATTAACACCCCTACGCCGAAATATCGATGATCTCATCAGTCTGGTTCGTAAATACTCTGAACTTTCCTCTATAAAGCCGGATCAACTAGAGAACTTTGTTCGAGACGTGGAGGCCTTCAAAAAAGAAATCGAATATGAAGACGCCATAAACGGCATTTATAATATGCTGGAAAGCATTCGAGAAGGGGTTCAGAGAACGGTACGAATTGTCAGGGATTTACGAAGTTTTTCCCGTCCCGACGAGGCAGAACTTAAGGAAGTTAATTTACATGAGGGTTTAGAGAGTACCCTCAATCTACTCTCCAACCCTTATAAAAATCGAATTGAAGTCATTCGGGAATACGGAGATATTCCTCCGGTAGAGTGCTATGCAGGGCAGATTAATCAAGTCTTCATGAATCTTCTGGTGAACGCTTCTCAGGCTATTAAAAATACCGGTCAGGTTCGTATAAAAACCTGGCGTGTAGAGGATAAGGTTAAAATCAGTATTAAAGATTCTGGATCTGGAATCCCCCAGGAAATCCTGGGGAAAATATTTGATCCGTTTTTTACCACCAAACAGGTGGGGGAAGGAACCGGTTTAGGGCTTTCCATCAGTTATGGGATTATCCAAAAACATCACGGTAAAATAGAAGTTCAGAGTGAGGTAGGGGTGGGATCGGAATTTATTATCACCTTACCGATTAAACAAAGCCGTTAGGTCGCGGGTAAGGATGGGGGAATAGGAAAGTACTTACTTTCCTCCTATTTCTTCATTCTCTCTTTCGCCCTCTCGTTTTTGGCATGGGAGAAAAAAAGTATAAAATCCTTTACGTGGACGATGAGTTGCACAATCTGACAACCTTTAAGGAGACTTTTCGGAAAGAGTACGAAGTTTTTACTGCTTTATCCGGAGACGAAGGGCTGAACATTTTACGGAAAGAAAAAGATATTGCCTTAATTATCACCGATCAGAGGATGCCCCATATGACCGGGGTCCAGTTCCTTGAAAAGACCATTCCGGAGTTCCCCGACACCATCCGGATGATCCTTACGGGATTTACCGACATTGAGGCTTTGATCGATGCCATTAACACAGGCCGGGTTTATCGATATATCACCAAACCCTGGGATGAGAACGAATTGCGAATTACGCTTAAACGCGCCCTGGAAGCCTATGAACTCAGCCGGCAAAACAAAAAATTGATTGAAGATCTCATCCGGATTAACAAGGAATTAGATCAAAAAGTTGAAGAAAGAACCCGGGAACTCAAACAGGCCAATGAAAGAAAAGATGAACTCCTGGGTATGGTAGCCCACGATTTGCGTAACTCCTTAACGGTTATCATAAATTTTGCAGATCTTCTTCGAAAGTCCCTGACAGGGAGAGCCAGCCAGCGAGAGATGAGGTATCTTGATATTATCTATGATTCTTGCTATCAGGCCTTAGAACTCATCAAAGACCTGTTGGATATCCATGCCATTGAATCTGGAAAATTGAAGCTGACAAGGATAAAAATACAGTTAGATTCTCTCCTGAAGGAGAACCTGGAGAAGAATCAATACCTGGCCACCAACAAGGGAATTCAACTCCTATCAGAAATTCCAGAGAATCTTCCCCCGGTGTATGTGGATCCCCGACGAATTCATGAAGTTCTAGATAATCTGATCAGTAATGCCATCAAGTTCTCTTATCCCGAGAGTTCTATTAAAATCAAAGCTATCCATCGAGATAGCCAAATTGAAGTGAGTATTCAGGACCAGGGGCAGGGGATTCGAGCCGAAGAACTAGGTACTTTATTTACAAAGTTCGGAAGAACCACCACCAAACCGACCCAGGGTGAGACCAGCACGGGACTCGGGTTAGCCATTGCCAAAAAAATCGTGGAACTCCATGGGGGTCATATCTGGGTAGATTCCGTTTACGAGAAAGGCTCTACCTTTACCTTTTCACTACCGGTTGCAAAGGAAGAAAACTAGAGAAAAGGCCGGAAACTAGAGATTAAAAACTGCTAACCCTTTTCCTAAGTTTCGATCTTCGCGTCTCGGGTTTCCATGGTCATGATCAGATTATTGAGATAACTTTCATGCTCTACATCCCCATACAGACACTTGGATAATTCTTTGGTATCAATAGCCTTTGTATCCAGGATACTTTGCAATTTTCTTATTAAATATTTGTTAATCTCATCTTCAAGATTTGACTTTTTATACAATTCCACATCCAACTCTATAGGACTTGAAAAGGTATTAGAATCTGAAACCCTTATAAAGGGTAAATTAAAGATTATCTTAATATAGGATTTAAACAGTCTATTAGGAATTTCAGCAAGATCTGCTAAATCTGATGGGGTAACTTTGCCATCTATTTTCTCGATCATATTTTTAATGATTTGATATCTCGTGTTATTCCCTATAATGATGTTCCTGTTTCTAAATACATCCTTATAGCTATAATCCCTCTTATGTTGGGCAGGTAAACCTTCCTGTTCTATTTTAGATAAATCGATATCGATAAGAGTGGGAAATCCTAATTTTTGATCATCTACCTTGATAATACCCTTTTTCTCAAAATACCTGGCCAGCTCTCCAAATCTTTTATAACTGGTATACCTGATATCGAAACTCTTATCCAACTGCTTCATCCTATCGTTAATAACCGAAATATTATAGGGGAGTCTCTCTAAATCAATACTGGTCAGAACCTCTTTAAATAACTCCCGGGCTTTTCTATCATTATCCTCGAGGTACTCCCGTTTCGTTTTTTCATCAAAACCACCGGAATCACTCTGATAAAAATCCTCTAAAAAGAGCATTTTATCACAGGATTTCGCCAGGATCTGCCGCTCTTCATCATCTTTCCGACATACCAGCCACACTTCTTTTCCATATTTCCGGAGTTTATCCATAATTACGGTAAAATCCGAGTCGCTGGTTACAAAAATATACCGATCCAATGCAGGATTGTTGACATACAAGGTTTCAAAGGCATCAATACTGATAAATAAATCCGCCCTATTTTTTTTGGATCCGATATGCGGTTTTTCCTGCATAGAAAAGTTGTAATCTCTTAATTGAGTCTTTAACTCCGACGAAATCGAATTTAATGCCCCGTAAGCTGCCTTGTAAGCAAAAACAAAATTATAATTAGATTGTTCACTCAAAATAAGGGAATTCATCAAAACTTCTAAATTGAGTCTGCTGGGAATGTTTTCAAGATCTATAAAAATGGCCAAAAATATCTTTTCCATACAATATACCTCAATGAGAATTATTTTCTAATTAAACAGAATACAAACATTATAAATAATAAGTAAATTTTAAGTCAAGGTATTTGTAAGTTAAAGTATTTGGATCAATCTAGTAGGTGGAAGAAGAAACATCCTCCCTGTTCTCCCCCGTTTCACAGGGATCGGAAGGGGCGTTCCTCATGGATCTCACTCTTATCCTAGCACCTATGCCCTCAAAGGAGGGTCAGAGGGGTGGTTTTCTTCCGTACCGATACAGATACCAGTTAGGAAGGTGCTCTTTACACAAAAGAAGAGTACAACTATAATAAACATAAAAGAAAAGCATCGTCTTGAACAATTCTGGCTATTAAAAAATTTTCTTTTTGCAAGTATTTTTAAACAGCATGAACCCATATTCCTTTTCCCGAAGACAGTTCCTCATCAAACTCGGTCAGACCATAACGGCCCTTGCCACGGGTTCTTTTGTTTCAAATTTCCCAGTCCGGGCTCAGGAAACCGTAGGGGACGGGAAAACCGCCTTTCTCTATACCGATGCCTATCTCCAATACGATTATGGGGGACAGCATCCCTTAAAACCCTATCGACTCAAGCTGACCTATGAACTGATTAAGGCTTATGGCCTTCTCGACCTTCCTGAAACGCAACTTCTCACACCTGAAAAAGCACTCCGTCAAGAGTTAGAGCGGATTCATACGCCTGATTATTTGGATGTTCTGGAGGATGCCGATAAAGGAATTGAGAAACAGGCCTATCATAAGTATGGGTTGGGTACAGGAGATAATCCCGTCTTTCCAGGTGTTTACCAGTGGTCTTTATTAACCACAGGAGGCAGTTTACAGGCAGCCCGGGGGGTGGAAAGAAAAAAAGTAAGTACGGCTTTTAACATTGCCGGAGGACTCCACCACGCCATGCCAGATAAGGCTTCTGGATTTTGTTATATAAATGACCCGGCTGTTGCCATTGCCTGGCTTATGGATCAAGGGTATCGAATCGCCTATATTGATATCGATGTCCATCATGGGGATGGGGTTCAGGCGGCTTTTTATGATACGGATCAGGTTTTAACCATTGACCTTCACGAAAGTGGACGGTTTCGCTTTCCAGGAACCGGATTTGAAACGGAAATCGGAGAGGGTAAGGGTAAGGGATACTCGGTTAATCTTCCTTTTCTCGCCAGAGCCGATGATGAAATTTATCTATACGGTTTCTCTGAGATAGTCCCTCCCCTTCTAAAGGCATATAAGCCCGATTTTGTGGTGACCCAACTGGGAGTTGACAGTTTCCATGACGATCCTTTAGCAACCATGTTATTGACTACCAACGGATTTTCCAGGGTCGTCAGCCAGATTAAAGATCTGGCACCTCGATGGATTGCCCTTGGGGGTGGGGGATACAATCTCAGTAATGTAGCAAGGGCCTGGACCCTCGCCTGGGCCATCATGAACGGGGTTCAATTACCGGATGAATTGCCTGCCTCGGTACTTCCTTTGTTTGAAAAGGTTGGATATAAAGAGAAAACGCTGCGAGATCCCGAGATTCGAACAAAACCTAAAGACCGGGATAATATCTTGAAAGCATTGGATAAATCCATTAAATATTTGAAAGATACAGTGTTTCCCATCCTAGGAGCTTCCTGATTGGAGAAGAGGCAGAACAGGGAATGAAAAGTCAACCGGATTCATTGACCGAAACAGAAGATTAACTTCCTGCAAGGGGGTCTATACATCGGCAAATTTTCACCTTGATTTACTTTTCCCTTGACTATTGGATGAAATTTTTATCCTATCAAAGAAGAGGATCCTGAAATTTTTGCAGGAATTGTTAGAAGTTATTGAACACTAAAATAGAACTTTTACACCTTTAATTCTAAGGAGGGATCAAGGAGGAATTTTATGTTAAAAGAGAAACAAGAACCTGAAAGTTCTAACCCTTACGGACTAACGCGACGGGAATGGTTAAAGGTTACAGGAAGGTTAGGGGCTGCCGCCATTATTGGAAATTTTGGAAAGCCTTTATTTTCTAAAGCCTTTGCTGCAGAACCCATCAAAATAGGACACATTACCCCTCGTACCGGATTTTTAGGTCAAATCGGGGCTTATGCCGTTATGGGAGTCCAACTGGCTGTTGAAGAGGCTAATGCCAGGGGGGGTGTTCTGGGCAGGCCTATCGAAGTGATTTATGAAGACTCCGTAAATCCAGGTACGGCGGTTCAAAAAGCGAGGAAGTTGATTGAAAAAGACAAAGTTGTTGCTCTGGTAGGAGAGATCAGCAGTGCTTCGACGCTGGCGATTGGTGAGGTTGCTCAAGAGGCAGGGATTCCCTTTATCAATACCGGGGCTAATTCAGATGAGATCCGGGGAACCAAATGCCATCGATATGTTTTCTCCACAGAAGGTAGCAACACCATGTATGTAAATACCATCGGGCAATGGCTGATTAAGAACCAGAAGTTTAGCAGGTGGTATTTTCTAACGGCCGATTATGCCTTTGGGCATGACCTCTATCGTGTGTCTAAAAAACTTCTTCTAGAACATGGAGGGACCGAACTGGGGAATGATATGATTCCTACGAATACCCCGGATTATAGCTCCTATATTCTCAAGTTAAAATCTGTGAATCCGGATCTTCTGTTTCTGAACCTGGCCGGAGTGGATCAAACTACTTTTCTGAAGCAATACAAAGAGTTCGGAGCGCCCTTTGAGACGGCCGGAGGGGTTATGGATACCGTCCAATTCTGGGCCGCAGGTCCTGATGCCATTACCGGGGTCTGGCCCTCTCTTTGGTATCATGGGATTGATGTACCTGCTGCTAAAGAATTTACTGCTCGATTCATGAAAAAGTTTGAGAAACCCCCTGATAATCAGGCCTGGTCCGATTATGTGGCCATGCAGATTATCCTGCAAGCCATAGAAAAAACGGGAGGAACCCAAAGTAAAGACCTGGTGAAATTCTTAGAAAGCGGCGTCGAATTTGAAATTTATAAAGGACGACCGGGTAAGTTTCGTGAGTGGGATCACCAACTCATGCAACCCCTGTATGTGGTTAAAGTCAAACCAAAGGCACAAATGAAAGACCCCTGGGACATTTTTGAAGTTCTCGAAGAGATCCCAGGTAAGAATGAATCCCTGGAAACCATCATGATGAAAAAAGAGGAAGGCTGTAAGCTGGAACCCCTATAAAAGACCATAGGGTGTGTAGGGGCGACCGGCCAGTCGCCCGTACTGGGGGTATGGGAGCATGGGAGTATGGGAGTTCTACCCCCCACACTCCCACACTCTCTATACTCCCATACTTTTTACTTATGTTGTGGGAATACATCGCCAATGGTCTTGTAGTAGGAACCTTATATGTAATTGTGGCACTGGGATTGTCCATTATTTTTGGAATGATCGGGGTGATTAACTTTGCCCATGGGGCTTTTTACGCCTTGGGAGCCTATTTTGCTGTCCAACTCCAACATGCTTTGGGTTTTACAGGGGTTCTTATTATCTCTCCCATTATTGTGGCCATTCTGGGAATGCTGATCGAAGTACTGTTTTTAAGACGGCTTTATTCAGGAGATCCGCTCCTGGGACTTTTGTTTACCTTCGGTCTGGCTATGGTCATTGAACAATTGATCCGAATTATCTGGGGTCCCAGTGGTTATCCTTTTGATATTCCCAAGGCTTTGTTTGGAGCTATTCCCATCGGACCGTTTATCTATTCTAAATATCGCCTGTTTACTCTCATATGCACGGCTACGATTATTGTGGGACTCTGGTGGTTTCTTGAAAAAACCAGGTATGGAACCATCATTCGTGCCGGAACCCGAGATCCCGAGATGGTACGGATGCTGGGGATAGGTCTCAATTCTATTTTTACGCTGGTTTTCGGCCTTGGAATTGCACTGGCTGCATTGGCCGGAGTTCTTTCCGCTCCCCTGGCCGGCGTACAACCGGCCATGGGAAACGAAATAGCCACCGCTGCCTTTGTGGTTGTAACCATTGGGGGTCTCGGAAGTTTTTGGGGAGCTATTGTAGCAGGACTTCTGGTCGGAGAGATTGTCACCCTCAGCATTCGCTTCTGGCCACCCGGGGCCCAGGCTTCCATGTATATCCTGATGGCTATCATTCTGCTCACAAGACCTCATGGACTCTTAGGAGAACGATGGGAAAAGTTTGAGTAACGGTCCAGGGTCTGTTGTCTATGGCCTCTTAGCAAGAGCCACCCACAACAAACCACGGACATTGGATAGATTTGTTAAAAAATCCTCTCATTCCCTTTTTTATTTTTCTACTCTTATTACCCTTTGCAGTTGAATACTTCGGTTCTACCACCTCACTGGCTACCGAAATTATTATTTTTACCCTGTTGGGTTTTGGCTATAATCTGTTGTTGGGATATACCGGCCTTGTTTCCTTTGGACACGGTGCTTTCTTTGGTCTGGCAGCCTATGCAGCGGCCCTCACCCAACTTCATCTCTCTAAAGGAATGATACTGCCCCTTATCGTTGGGATTTTAACAGCCACCCTGTTGGGAGCTGGAGTTGGATTTCTCATCATGCGCCGGCGAGGTGTCTATTTCTCCCTTTTGACCCTTGCTTTTACCCAGATGTTTTTTTATATCGTATACCGGGCCACCTCTATAACCGGAGGGGAAAATGGGTTGGGGGGTATTACTCGCCTGCCTGTAGGCTTTCCACCCTTTTTTACCCTGTCTCTCTCAAATGCTCAAACCTACTACTATTTTGTAGCCATCATCGTTGCCATATCCACTTTTCTCATCTGGCGTATCGTTCACTCTCCCTTTGGTAAGGTTCTTCAAGCCATCCGGGAGAACGAGCAGCGTGCCAGTTGTGTAGGATACAATACCAAACAATATAAACTGGTTGCCTTTATTGTCTCTACAACCTTTACCGGATTGGCCGGGGTACTTTATGCCTTCCTTTTAAAATTTGTTTATCCCGAAACCGTTCATGTGACCATGTCCGGTGAGATTGTAGCCATGACTTTGGTAGGTGGGATGCACAATTTCTTTGGCCCTGCAGTGGGAGCCCTGTTTTTCATCTTTCTGAGGGATTTTCTGACCACCTACACAGAAAACTGGATGGTCTACTTCGGAACTCTTTTCATGCTCTTTATCCTATTCTCTCCTGAAGGTCTTGTAGGAATCGCTAAGAAATTATTTTCATTCCTACCCCTGGGTTTATGGGGACGCAGGGAGTCGGAGACCCGGGGACGCGGGGATACGGGGACACGGGGAGGAGACCTGGGGATTATCTCTACGTCCTCGCGTCCCCGGGTCTCCGCGTCTCGGGATACTGCATCTCCGCGTCCTGTTTCCACCTCTGAGCTTCTGGTGGTTAAAAATCTGGAAAAACGCTTTGGGGCCCTGGCTGCCACAGATAATGTCAGTTTTTCAGTTCGGGAGGGGGAATTACATTCCATTATTGGACCTAATGGGGCAGGTAAAACGACTTTTTTTAATTTATTAACCGGTCTCCTGCCCGTAGATAAAGGCCATATTTTTCTCAAAGGGGAAGAAATAACCGGACTACCTCCCTATGCGTTTATCCAACGAGGGATCTCCCGATCCTTTCAAATTATCAGTATCTTTCAACAACTAACGGTTCTGGAAAATATACGCATTGCCGTACAGGCGGCCAGCAAACATCGGTTCAATATGATCTCAAGAGCCGATCAACTCCAGGATCTGTGGAAGGAGGCCGAGCGGATTGTAGCTTTGGTAGGTCTTCAGGGTAAAGAAGAAGTGTTAGCCAGTAATCTTTCCCATGGAGATCAACGATTATTGGAGATCGGAATTGCCCTGGGAACCAAACCGGATATTCTGTTGCTGGATGAACCTTTAGCCGGACTACCTCCTGTGGAAAGAACCCGTATCAGTAAGTTTATCAAAGAACTTGCCGGAAAGTTAACCATCCTCCTCATCGAGCATGATATTGATCGGGTTTTAGCCCTCTCAGACCGGATTACTGTGTTACATCAAGGACGGGTTCTTGCAGAGGGAACTCCTGAAGAAATTCAACGAAATGAAGCCGTCCAACAGGCTTATTTGGGAGGTACCCAGATTAGGGTCAAAGAGCCTGGTAAGCCCGAAGAAGAGAAAGTTCCCCGAGAATCCCGGCGTCCTCTCCTCAGCCTGAACAACATCAATACCTATTATGGAAAGAGTCATATTCTCCATGATGTAAGCCTGGAGATTCGGGAGAAGGAAGTTGTATGCCTCCTGGGAAGAAATGGAGCGGGTAAAACGACAACCCTTAAAAGCATCATGGGGACCAACCCTCCAAGGAGTGGACAGATCCTCTTCAAGGATATAGAAACCACCCGATATTCTCCTGAATCCATAGCCCGATTGGGGATTGGAATCGTCCCGGAAGGACGGCGAATTTTTCCTAATCTCACCGTAGAGCAAAATCTCCTCATTGCTTATCGAGAACGTGGCCCTGAGGGATGGAACCTGGAAAAGGTTTACGAGAGTTTTCCCAAATTGAAAACCTTGAGACAGCGAAGGGGGGAACATTTAAGCGGGGGAGAGCGTCAGATGCTGGCCATTGCCCGGGCTTTAATGGGAAATGTAGAGCTTCTTCTTTTGGATGAGCCCTTCGAAGGATTAGCCCCGGCCATTGTTACCGATGTGTACAACATTCTAGAGCAGATTCGAGGAGAAACCACACTACTCCTGGTCGAACAAAACGCCCATATCGCCTTGAATCTCTCTGATTGGGCTTACATCATTAATAACGGTCAAATCATCTATACAGGAGATACCCGGGAGTTGATGGAAAATGAAGAACTTCGAATTCGATCCCTTGGGGTTTAACGGAGAGAGGGTGGACCGGGAGCAGTTCAAAAATAAGTAAAAAAGAACTTTGCCCGTCCACCCTCTACGGCCTGTTATTTTATGAAAATTACCCGTATCGATACGATCCATGTGGCCGAGTTTCCACATATTCTTTTCGTTCACCTTTATACCGACCAGGGTATCGTGGGGTTAGGAGAAACCACCTATGGACCCCATACGGTAGCTACCTTTATTCACTCCCAGGTTGCCCCTTACCTGTTGGGGAAAAACCCTCTTCATATCGAACGACATTGGAATGAGATCTTTGCCCGTGGAAGAACGACTTTGAGTCGGGGTGCAGAAATTCGGGGACTCTCTGCCATTGATATCGCCCTGTGGGATATTTTCGGACAGGTCACCGGGCTTCCCATTTATCAATTGCTGGGAGGGCCTTATCGGGAGCGTATTCAAATTTACAATACCTGCGCGGGTTATCGCTATGGAATCAGTGCCACACAACAGGTGGCAGTAGGTTCTTTTCAATCTTCTAAAGAGGGTCCCTACGAAGACCTTGAAGCTTTTCTCTACCGGGCCGATGAACTGGCCGAAAGTCTGCTCAGCCAGGGAATTTGTGCCATGAAGATATGGCCCTTTGATCAGTTCGCTCCGAAAACCAACGGTCAATCCATCAGTCTTGAAGATCTGGACAAGGGTGTAGAGCCGTTCCGAAAGATACGAAAGGCGGTTGGACGTCGTATGGAGATAGCGGTAGAAATGCATGGCCTCTGGAATCTCCCCTCTGCGATACGGATTGCCAAAGCCCTTGAAGAAATCGAGCCCATGTGGTTTGAAGATCCCATTCGTATGGACAATCTGGATGCCCTATCCCAGTTTAAGGCCTCTACCCACATCCCAACTTGTGCCAGCGAAACCGTATCTACCCGTTTTGCTTTTCGTGAGATGTTAGAACGTCATGCCACCAGCATTGTCATGCTGGATGTAGCCTGGGCAGGTGGCCTGTCAGAAGCCCGCCGTATCGCTTCACTGGCCGAAACTCATCACCTCCCCTTTGCTCCCCATGACTGCACAGGTCCCGTAACCCTCGTGGCTTCGGTTCATCTGTGCATAAACGCACCTAACGCTTTAATTCAAGAGACCGTACGGGCCTTCTACTATGGTTGGTATCCCAAGCTGGTGACCCGGCTTCCCCGTATAGAAAACGGATATATCTATGCACCTGAAGGCCCGGGACTGGGTCTTGCCTTGCTGCCAGACGTAGTAAAGCGATCCGACGTAACAATCCAGACTTCGACTTTATAACCCGAAAAGGTTTCAACCCGATAACCCTTATAGAATCGGATTGATTACTTTCAACCTACGCCTTTTGCTGCCCCTCCTGATCAAAGAACTCGATAAAGATAAAAGACCGAGGGGTTTAAGGTACCTCCTGGTAAGAAAAGGATGAAAACTCTAAAGTCCCAGACTTCGGAAGTTTTAAACTGGACGACTTTGACGTCTCCGGAGCCTGAGGTGCTCGATAAAGAAAACTATGGAACTCTATCTTATTCAACATGGTGAAGCCAAGAGCGAAAGTGAGGATCCGACACGTCCTTTAACGGATCGAGGAAGAGAAGAAGTCCGGCGTGTTGCCGATTTTGCTGCTCGGATCGGACTACACCCCGCCGAGATTCGCCACAGTGGGAAACGTCGGGCTGAGGAAACCGCGCTCATCTTCGCAGAAGCCCTTTTCTTGAAGGATAAGATCCGAACCGTTCCCGGGCTGGCACCAAACGATGATGTACGGCCGCTGGCGGAACAACTGGACGTCGAAACACAATCCCTCATGGTTGTCGGTCATCTACCGTTTCTGTCACGTCTTGTGAGTTTATTGCTTGTGGATAACCCGGACCGGATTATCGTCCGGTTTCGCATGGGTGGAATAGTCTGTCTGGTGCGAGGGGATTCCGCTGAATCGGCAGGAATCGGCCGTAGATGGGAGTTAGCCTGGATAGTTACACCGGATATTATAGGACCTGTCTTCTCTACTCTTCATCAGTCAAATCGCTAGTACAATTTTTTCGATCCGGTCAGAATGAATGGGAGCCCCTATCTTAATAGATCTATCCTTCTACTTTCCCCCTCTTGGGGGAACTTTCGGGAAAAGCTGATACCCTTAAAGCCGCCGCGAGGAGGGGAGTGTTTAAATAGAAAAAAGTTATACCTGCTGGGCCGATACGGATACTTTGCCTTAACGGGGATGAGCCTCTTTTTTTATCCCTGCTCCCGGGGTTTGAAATAAAAAAATCCACTTGCCTTATCTGAAAACTTCCTCTAAACTTAGAGTCGATGTCAATGTTTATGTCAGAAAATTAAAGGAGAGGATTATGGACTTTTTAATTCCCGAAGATCTTAAAGACCTTAAAAATATGGTTCGTACCTTTGTCAGAAAAGAATTAATGCCTCTGGAAGAGGAAGTGGAACGGACTGGAAAAATTCCTGAAGAAGCCCTTCAAAAGATGAGGGAACTCGGCTTTTTTGGTTTAACGATTCCTACCGAGTATGGGGGATCCGGGATCGGTACCTTTGGATATTGTCTTGCAGCCGAAGAGCTGGGTTGGGCGCATTCAGCTTTTAAAACCATCTGTGGGGTTAATAACGGAATTGGCTCCAAACCCATTGTACTGGATGGAACTGAGGAACAGAAACGGAAGTATCTTCCTAAGATCGCCAGCGGGGAATATATCACGGCTTTTGCCCTGAGTGAGCCGGGAGCCGGGTCCGATGCCGCCAATATTTCTACCCAGGCCGTCCGAAAAGGAGACAGGTATATCATTAACGGTCGGAAACACTTCATTACCAATGGCCCCTTAGCCGATCTGGTTACAGTTCTGGCCGTTACAGATAAGGAGAAAAGAGCTCACGGCGGGATTACGGCCTTTTTGGTTGAAAAAGGAACTCCAGGATTCTCCGTAGGGCAGATTCATAAAACGATGGGAAGCCGGGGGGTTTATCACAGTGAGTTGATATTCGATAATTGTGAGGTTCCTGCCGAGAATGTAATCGGAAAGGAAGGAATGGGATTTATCACCGCCATGAAGACTCTAGATGATGGTCGTCTCACCCTGGCAGCCAGTTGTGTGGGCACAGCCGAAAGACTTCTGGAGATGTCTACGGAATATGCCAAGCGTCGCGTAACCTTCGGAAAACCCATCGCTGAAAGACAGGCCATCCAATGGATGCTGGCCGATAGTGCCACCGAGATTTACGCTGCCAGGATGATGGTCTACGCAACGGCAATTCGCTACGATAAAGGAGAGAGGATTCCGGCAGAAGTGGCCATGACAAAACTCTATGCCACCGAAATGGTTAATCGGGTTGCCGACCGAGCAGTACAGATCCATGGAGGAATGGGGTGGATTCAAGAGCTTCCCGTCGAACGAATCTACCGGGATGTTCGGGTCACCCGACTATATGAAGGGACCTCCGAGATTCAACGCATTATCATAGCTCGCAATATTTTAGGTTATAAAGGAGGTTTAGAGGGATAAAGGATGGAAAGTGTGGGAGTATGGAGGTATGAAAGTAGGGAAGTGTGGGGAGGGGGAAGTATGGGAGTAGGGGAATAGAGGGGAAGGATAGATCCCTCTCAAATTAATCCTTCCTCCTTTATTCTTTTATTCTCTGGTATTATGAAAGAAGCTGTTATTGTCAGCGCCGTTCGAAGTGCCATAGGAAAGGCCCATAAAGGATCTCTGGTTAATATGAGAATCGATGATCTGGGAGCTTTAGTGGTTCAGGAGGCTGTCCATCGGGTTCCTGGTTTAAAGGTAGAGGAGATCGAAGATGTTATTATCGGATGTGCCATGCCGGAAGGAGAGCAAGGGCTTAATGTAGCCCGGCTGATTTCTCTCTTAGCCAGAATACCCATGACGGCTGCCGGGACTACGGTCAATCGGTTTTGCGGTTCCAGCCTTCAGGCCATCAACTTTGCCGCCCAGGCCATTATGACCGGAAATGGGGAGGTATTCGTAGCCGGGGGAATCGAAAGTATGTCCCATGTTCCCATGCGGGGCTTTAATCCCAGTTTAAACGCAAAGTTCATGGGTGAGGATTATCCTGATGCCTATATTTCCATGGGGATGACGGCAGAGAACCTGGCCGAAAAATATCAAATTTCCCGTGAGGAGCAGGATGAATTCGCCCTTCTCAGTCATCAAAAGGCTATCCGGGCCATCCAGGCCGGTCAATTTAAACGGGAGATTGTCCCGGTAGAGGTAGTTCTCTCCGATGGAACCCTTCGGATTTTCGATACCGACGAAAGTCCACGCCCGGATACTTCTCTATCCAAATTGGCCACTCTGGAACCTGCTTTCAAGCAGGGGGGTACGGTGACCGCCGGAAATGCCAGTCCTCTCAGCGATGGGGCTGCCGCCGTTGTACTCATGTCCCGGGATAAAGCCCAAGAGTTGGGAATTAAACCCCTGGCAGTAATTCGAGCTATGGCGGTAGCCGGAGTCGATCCCACCATTATGGGAATAGGTCCTGTTCCGGCCGTGCAGAAGGCCTTAAAACGTGCAGGATTGACTCTGGAAGATATGGACATTATCGAACTCAATGAAGCGTTTGCCGCTCAAGCTCTGGCCGTGATTCGAGAATTAAAGATCGATCTGAAAAAACTAAATCCCCGGGGTGGGGCGATCGCCCTGGGACATCCTCTGGGAGCTACCGGAGCCCGAATTATGGCAACCCTGATCCATGAAATGCAAGATCTGGATGCCCGATTTGGATTGGAAACCATGTGTATTGGAGGAGGACAGGGAATTGCCACGATCATCCAACGGGAAGATTGAAAACTATCGCCAGGAGGAGATTTAAATCATGCATTTATCCATCCATAAAGTTGCAGTTTTAGGTGCCGGGGTCATGGGAAGCCAGATTGCAGCCCATTTTGCCAATGCCGGCATTCCCAGCTACCTTCTCGACATCGTTCCCTCCCAATTAACCCAAGAGGAAAAGTCCAAAGGTCTGACCCTGGAGCATCCCACGGTACGGAATCGATTTTCTCAGGTCGGAATCGAGAATGTTCAAAAGCTCCGACCTGCCGCTCTTTATTCAAAGACCCTGGTTAATCTGATGACCCCGGGTAACTTTGAGGATCATCTAGACCGGCTGGGTGAGGTCGATTGGGTGATAGAAGCCGTTGTCGAAAATTTAGAGATCAAAAAGCAAATCCTGGCCAAAATTGTACCCTACCTAGGTCAGAATGCCTTCGTAACCTCCAATACCTCGGGACTTTCTCTGGCAGCCATGGGAGCCGACCTTCCCCTTGCGTTTCAGGAACGCTTCTTCATTACCCATTTTTTTAATCCGGTTCGGTATATGAAACTCCTGGAAATCATCCCAGGAGAAAAAACAAACCTGGAACTGGTCAAATCCCTGGCCGACTTTGCCGAAGAGACTCTCGGTAAGGGGATCGTCTTCGGTAAAGATACCCCTTGTTTTGTGGCCAACCGAATCGGAGCCCATAACCGGGGGGCTATTCTAAAGATTATGCAAGAGGAGGGCTATACTGTCGAAGAGGTAGACGCTATCATGGGAGAAGCGATAGGGAGGCCAAAAACGGCGCTCTTTCGGCTAAGTGATCTGGTAGGATTAGATACCTCCGCCAACGTTATCCGTAACCTTTATCGAGATCTTCCCCAGGAGGAGGACCGGGACCTGTTTATACTTCCGGACTTTGTTGAGAAAATGTTGGAAAGGGGATGGGTTGGTAATAAGGCCGGACAGGGTTTTTACAAGAAAGTAGAACGGGATGGAAAAACTCAATTTCTGGTGCTGGATCTGGAAAAAATGGACTATCGACCTCAGCAGGATGTACAGATTCCTTCTATAGAAGTAGCAAAAAAAATCGACGACCCCGGGGCCCGGATCAAATATATGGTTCAGGCTGACGACCGGGGAGGTCGCTTTGCTTGGAAAGCCCTGAGTGCTAATCTGATTTATGCAGCCAAAAAACTTGGAGAGATCGCCGAGGATGTGGTAAATATCGATCGGGCTATGAGGTGGGGATATAACTGGGAGCTCGGTCCTTTTGAAACCTGGGATGCTTTAGGAGTCAAGGAAACGGTTGCAAGACTAGAACGAGAGGGACGTGAAGTTCCGGAATCGGTAAAGACCGTTCTTTCCAGAGGAGATGGGACCTTCTATAAACAAAAATTGGGAACCCGATACTATTTTGATCTGAAGGGTCTGGCCTATCAGGAAATCCCTCTAAGACCTCAACATATTCTTTTATCAGGCCTCAAAGAGCAACAGAAAGTCATCAAAAAAAATCCGGCAGCCAGCCTTATCGATCTGGGTGATGGGGTTGCCTGTCTGGAGTTTCATACCAAAGCTAACACCATCGACGAAGACCTCATCGAGATGATACGGATAAGTGTAGAAGAGGTTTCTCAAAATTTTCAAGGGCTGGTGATTGGAAATGAAGGGGTTAATTTCTGTGCCGGTGCCAATCTGGTCTTTCTCCTGGCCGCCTGTCGAAATCAAGATTGGAGTAGAATTGAGCAAGGGGTCAAAATCTTTCAAGATGCCGTTATGCTCCTTCGTTACTCTCCAAAGCCTGTCGTGGCAGCTCCCTTCGGAATGACTTTGGGAGGAGGTTGTGAAATCGCCCTGGGATCCGACCGAATTTGTGCCCATGCCGAGCTTTATATGGGACAGGTCGAAGTCGGAGTTGGGCTTATTCCCGCCGGCGGAGGCACAAAGGAACTTCTTATTCGAAGCGAGCACGTTGTCAAAACGGGAGGGCCTTTACCCAAAGTCCAGCATGCCTTTGAGACCATCGCCTATGCCAAAGTCTCTTCCAGCGCGAAAGAGGCCCAGGAGTTAGGATTTCTCATGCCAGAAGATAAAATCATCATGAACCGGGATCATCTTTTGTATGAAGCCAAACACATGGTTCTCAATATAGCCCGAAGCGGTTATCGGCAACCCACTCCGAGGGAAGATATTTCTGTGCCTGGATCAGGTGGGCGGGTGGCCCTGGAGGTAGCCCTCAAGGGGCTTAGACTTGCAGGAAAAATCAGCTCCCATGATGAGGTGGTCGCAAAGAAGCTGGCATACGTGCTGACCGGAGGAAATCTCCTCATCCCCAAAAAGGTTTCTGAGCAGTACCTTCTAGATCTGGAGCGGGAAGCCTTTGTAAGTCTCTGTGGGTATGAAAAGACCCAACAACGAATGGAACATATGCTAAGGACCGGAAAACCCTTGCGAAACTAGCTTATAAGAACCTAAACTAACGGAGATGAATCACGAAAATTTTGAGGAATTATGTCCACTATATGCGCTAAACCTTTTAGACGAAGTTGAGAAGGAAAGGTTAGAATCTCACCTTCAGACAGGATGTTCTCTGTGTGGTCAAATTTTAAAACAAATGTTAGAGATCCTTTCCCTGCTTCCGTATTCCCTTCCTTCTAAAACCGTACCTCTCCACGTGAAGCAAAAGTTGATGGAACAAATTCAGACGGAGATAAAGGAAAGAGCACCCCGTCCGACCCAGCATATTATTCGCTCCACCCAGTGTGAGTGGCTCCCTTCCCCCATACCCGGCGTGGAGATTCAACCCCTCTGGTCGGCAGGGGGTCGGAGTGCCCGATTGGTAAAATCTCAACCGGGAACTGTATTCCCCCCCCATCGGCATCGAGGGCCGGAGTTAGTCTATATTTTGAAAGGAAGTCTCCTTATTAATGGAAAGTCCGTTAAGGCCGGGGATTTTTGTATAAGCGACCCAGGCTTCGTGGATCAGGATATCCAATGCGAAGAGGAATGCACCTTTTTGTTGATCTCCAATGAGGATGACGAGCTTCTATAAAGGTATAAAAGGGAAAATTCTGTATGATTTTTCCTCACCCCTAACCCCCCTCCCGAGGCTTCGGGAGAGGGGCCAGAGCCTAGGCGCCAGGATAAGGCACCCCCACCCGGTCTCTCCCCCGTTTCACAGGCTTATCTTTACCCACATTTTTTGATTTGGGGGGATGGGGCTCAAAACGGTTAGTCCGGTAGGTCAACCGTCCCGGTTGACAATATGGGTAGGTTAACCATCCCGGTTGACAATATAGGTAGGTCAACCGTCCCGGTTGACCAGGACAAGCGAGACGCTTGTCCTACCATACCTTTCAATGACCCCGAATACGCAAAGGGCAGGCCAACCGTCTCGGTTGACAATATTTGCTATTCAACCAACAGGCTAGCTGAGCCCGCTATCAATCCCTCGAAATGAAAAAATATGGGTAATGGTTAGGTTTCACAGGGGAGGGAACCTCGCTTCAAAATTCCTTCCCCTGCAAACGTAAGGTAGGGGCGCAAGGCCTTGCGCCCGTACAACGTCTCGTTTGACATTAAGGAGACCCTCCTTAGGGATCTCACTCTTATCCTGGCGCGTATGGGGGTTGGGGGGTGAGGGCCACTTAAAAGTTAAACAAAACTAAGTAGACCATGTAATAGTTTCCCGGTCTTATTCCAGGAAGACCCGATACGTATCAGGTAAAATGGGGTTATCGAGATTCTGAGAATTTTTAAGCCCGACTGAAAAGCTCCCGCTCACGAAATTTAATACTGGCAGGATCGTAATAAGGCTTTACCCATTCATCGGTCGATTTTAAAATAAGTGGAAATCGGGTGGTACTCTTCTCGTGGAGGTTACGGAATCGATAATGATCAAACAGGCGAACGGCCTCAATGGCATAGCAGGTAGCAATTTCCCGATTGTAGATGGCTAAGAGATTATCCCCATTGGAAGTTTCTCCACCCTGAGCAAGATTAGAAGAACCACAAAATACCACTGGGTTTCGGTCGTTGAAATCACAAACTATAAACTTATGGTGGATAACTTCCCCTACGCCTCCGCTCCATTCAGGTTTGAAAGGTCCTGGAAGACTACCTTGAAGAAAATCAAAGGAAGCAACCTCGGCATGACCAATACCGGGTTTAAAAAGTCTGAGTTGATCGGTGGATTCGATGATTCCCAAGGAGAAAATCTGCTTTCGTTCTCCCAGATTTTCCAGATCCCGTAAGACCTTTCCCTGCCCACCCATTTGCATCACTGCAAAAAGAACAGAACTTTGAGCGGATTCAATAGCTTTAGAAATCTTATGGAGGGTAAACGGAGTAGGATGAGGCGCGAAGCTGAGGGATAATGGGAAACTTTGAGGGCGTTTCAAATTATACCATCGGGCGGCAATGGGAGATGATTTGAATTGATCCGGATGGGTGAAGGCCTGCTCAAAGGCCTGTTCATAAAGATTCGCAATGGTAGGATCATTAAAAACCAGGATACTGTTGGCCTGCACATAAAAACCCCGGACTGAAAAATTAGCCGAACCGGTTAATACTTTCGTGGCCTTTCCGTTCTTTTTCTGGATCATAACTTTGTTATGGGCAAAGCGGTCGAAATGCCCCAACTTTACCCGGACACCCGCTGCCCTGAGTGCGGCCACCGTTTTCGGTTCTAAGGCTTTAGGACCTATATGAAGAGCTGAATCGTCCTGAAAAACCCGAACTCGAGATCCCATTTTACAAAGGGCCCGAATGATATCAGGTTCGTCAAAATCATAGGCAAAAACATCTACCGAGATAAGAGGATCTTGCAGGCACTCGTCTAAAAACTGGAAAACCAATTTTCGGGCATGGGCTCCCAGCCATTGATACTGGTCCTGATAAGGGGTGGTATCAAAGTCCATAGATTTTGGATAAGGCCGTATATCTTTATTTTTATAACGCTCCACATAAGCCTGGGCCGAGATGTAAGCCCGGGTAAATCCCAGCTCTAAATCGGAGAAAGCCCGTCGTCTTAGATCCACTGTAACCGTTATCTTTGGACCCGGTTTAAGGGTACCGTTCTTGAAATAAGTTGCATAAACGATGTACTGATACACACCGGGACCTTGAGGGGGAAAGTGAATCCATTGAAATTTTTGAAAAGGGGCCTGATCCGATCCGACATAATCGGTTGAGGCCAGTTTCTTCCGATTGGTAAGCCCTTTTTGGAAATTAAGTCGATTCTTTAAAAAATATGGGGCCCCGGTCGGTGGGTGACACTGAATGGTAAATCCGGCCAGATGGGTCGTCAATTTTTTTTCTAAGTTAAAAGCCAGCAATACCGCACCATCTCCGACATGGGGAGTTACAGAAAAACCCTGACTCTTAACTACCGTAGACATACCTTTCCCTCCTCTAGATCGTTAAAGAATGGAATGAGGTTTAAATTTGAGATTTTTATACCGCCTTTCAGGTATTTAACCCAACTACCTTGTTTTATTTTCTTGACCGGTTTTTGAATTTTCACTATAGTTTAACTTAAGTCAAATGGATTTTAAAAATTCCGTATTTTAAAATTTATCGGATTTTATGATTTTCTATAAAAATCCCCTGTACCTTCTTCCCGATAGGAGGAAATATTTTTCAAAGTATTGGCTTGTTTCCCTTTTACTTACCTGTGGGATTCTACTTCCTTTACCCGGCTGGACGGCAGATCTTACCCGGGAACAGATCTTGAACATTCTCTCAACGGTCAGTGAAGGAAACATTGATCTTTCCAACAAGGATCTTTCTGGGTTAGATTTATCCCATATTGATTTTAAGCGGGCCAGGCTTTGGGGTACCAAATTTTATAATACCAATTTAAGTGGCGCCAATCTCTCCGAAACCAATATGGATTTAACCGTTCTCCAGTCGGCCAATCTTTCCCAGGCTAACTTGAGCAAAGCCAGTCTGTATGGAGTTATTTTAACAAATGCTGACCTTACCGGTGCCAACTTATCCGGTGTACGTATGATTGCCACCCTGGAAAAGGCTAATTTAACCAATGCCAATTTGTCTTATGCAAAAATGGGTGCAGACATGAAAAACCAGCCCATGGGTCTAATGCGCATGACCCTGGCAGGGGCTAACCTAACAGGAGCAGACTTAACAGGAGCGGATTTATCTAAAGCCCGTTTGAGTTTTGCTAACCTGACCCGTGCAAATTTGACAGAGGCCGATCTCTCCGAGAGTGATCTCTCCGGAGCCGATCTAACGGAAGCCGACCTGTCTCGGTGTAACCTATCTGGAGCCAATTTAACACGAACCCTTTTACGTCATATCAAGGGTCGGGATACCCTAGTGGGACTCGATAAGAGCCGTAATCTTGACAAGGCGATTTGGGAGTAAGCTTGGAAGAATGAATTTAGACGCTCCTCCGGGGAACGGGTTTGTACCCTCGACCTTTTAACCGGTCAGGAACCGACCAGGTATTTATCCCCTGATGGTTGGGGAAGTCCGCCGGCAGGTTCCAGGGTTACGGCAATGGCCTTTATTTTTTCTACCTCGGTCAGAAGTCCCGATACCTCAAGAAAAGCATTACCTTCGGAGTCCACAGAGAAAACCCCTGCACTCACAGGTTTATCTTTGATTACCCAAAGCTGGTAGGTTTTTCCAGGAGGAATCGAGGGAAGGTGGTAGGCATAAAACAGTGCTCGATGTTGGATTGGATCCAGAAAAATTTTTCCACGGGCCTCACGACTTTTGGCCGATCCGACGAGATTAACCGTCTTTACAGAGGGAGCCGTTATCATAGCCATATAACTCCGCAACTTTATCAGTTCATCCCTTAAAGCGTTTAAATCCTGTTGTTGTTGCATCAACTGGTTTTTTAACAGATCATCTTCGAGCTTTTGTCGGGTGAGTTGATTTTTCCACAAATCGGTTTCTTTTTGTTGCTGAACCAGTTCCTCTTTAAGCAAAGAAACTTCCCGATAAAGCAAAAAGGTATATCTTCCTAAAAATAGGACCAGACAGGCAACCGCAAGTGTCCATAAAGGGGCCAGGAAGCGACGTTTTCCCTCTTTGGTACGTCCAGGTCGGGGTTTCTGTTCCTCAAATCGTAGGCCTTCTTCCCTTTGAATTTTCTCCAGGAGCTTTTGCTTTCCTTCAGGAGGTGGAGGGATCAGCGGAAGTGAGTAAGGGAGCAGGGCAAATACTTCTCGGACTTGTGGAATAGACTCCCGGCAGGTGGCACAACCGGTATGGAGATGAGTTTCCAGTTGGGTCTGTTCTGCCGGAGTAAGGGATCCCAGTACATAAAGCCCATAGAGATCTTCAAATTCTTCATGAGCCATAGAAGTCATTCACGAAAATGAGGTCGTAGCATGTCTCTGAGTTTTTTCAACCCGAGATTGATACGTGTTTTTATAGTACCTAAGGGTTCTTTAAGTTTCTCGGAAATCTCCCTGTGACTTAATCCTTCAAAGTAAGCAAGCTCGATGGCACTCCTTTGGGATGGAGAAAGAGTCTGAAGGGCCTCTAATATCAGATCTCTCTTTTCCTTGTCTAACAAAGAGTATAAAGGCTCACCGGCTGATTGGGGATTCTCAGAAACAGGCTTTTCCATCTCCTCCCAGTTAACCTCTCGCTTTGATCTCATGAGACGGAATTTATCAATGGCCTGATTACGAGCTATGGTCATAAGCCAGGCTTGAGGACTTCCTTGTTGGGCATCATATTGAGAAGCTTTATGCCATACTTGAAGAAATACTTGCTGAACGATATCCTCGGCTTCTTGAGAGTTACGAACGATACGAAGAGCTAAGCTATAAATAACGGCTGCATAGGAATCATAAAATATACTGAAAGCGTTTAGATCTTTTTCGGCTATCCTCTTAAGAAGGTAGAGACTTAAATTTTGCTCCATGACAAAACTTAGAAAGATTAGCTCTCGATCCGATCCAAAAGAGCCGGGTTTATCCGTTTGAAGTATTTCCCCAATTGATAACCAATATGCCATAATTTGAGTCAGGAGTCAATAAGAAAAGCAGGAATATCTAGGATGACCGGGATTTGCCAGGTTAGAAGTTAAATTGAATTTACGACAAGATGGAATCTATAGAACTCCGCCGCTAATCAAAGATTGAATGGCGATTCCTAATCCCAGAATCGTGATAAGAATAGATGAGAGTAGAGGTAATCTCTGGATCAGAGTTCCCTCCCCACGAAATCTGTCCATAAATTGCTTTGCATAAACCATCAACAAACCGATGCCCATAAGGACTAAAGCCAGCCCTACACTGAAAGCTATGATAAGGATAAGACCCAATCCGATTCGATGAAGAGAGATAGCACTCAGAAGGACTACGAGGGCTGAGGGACAGGGGACCATACCCCCACTAATACCTAAAGCAAACAGGCTTCCCAGAGATACCTGCTCTTTACCTCCGTTAAACGTATGATGGGAGTGGCCGTGGGAATGATCGGGATGGGTGGGAAAGGGGTTAGGGTGGGTATGGAAATGGGAATGCCCGGCAGGATGAGGATGAAAATGGGTATGTGCAAAGTCGTGTTCAGGAGTATGGCTATGGGAACCGTAGAGATTTTGATATCGTTTTATAAACAAAGTCAATCCAATGGCAACAATTGTTAATCCTGAGAAAAATCCAAGCCAGGGATATAACTTCTCCGGGATAATGTATCTGGAAGCATACAAAGTGATTAACCCCAGTATAAAGACTCCTATGGTATGGGTCAGGGTCACAACAGCTCCTAGAAATAGGGCGTGAGCTGTAGTTCCTCTAGAACCTACCAGATAGGCGGCCACAACAGTCTTGCCATGACCTGGAGATAAAGCATGGAAGGCCCCTAAACCAAATGCAGTGGCCAATAAAATGAGGAGAGCTTGAAAAGTTAAATCCCGGCTGGAGATAAGCTCTGTAAATCCGTCTGCAAATCTCTTAGAATTCCTGAATGAGACTTCAGACGTTTTAGAAATCCCGGAGGTTGGCTCTTTCCCTGAAACTTCCGGAGTTTTTAAAATCTTAGAGGTTTGAACTTCGGAGAATGAAAAGCTTGCCACTAAATCCTGAGGTGGGCTTGAAAGAATATCGGTAGGATAATTCGAAAGCTCGTTACTTCGATCTACAGAGGGGATCGAAGCATTTTGTATAGAAATGCCCTCCGACCCGGTTACGATAATTTCCTTCCAGCCAGCTCTTCCTGAAAAGTTATTGTCTTGATAAAAAACCTGATTCAGGTTCGATAGATGGGTTTCCTTCACAGGGGCAAGATAATCTACATAAATCTTTAAAGTAGGAAGGTTCCCGGCCCCAGGTAGGAAAGTTATCTGGGTGGATTCTACCTGCAAATCAAGAGCCTGTTTGTTGAGTGTTAAGGTTAATCCTTTTTTAAAGTCCTCTACTTTCTGAGATAAGTACCTCTGACGCTCCGAAGGTGAGGGATTCTTATCCCCATCGGTATCCATCTCTGTAATCTCTTGGAATGTCGGGATTTCTGCCATATCGATGATATACCGGAGCCGAATAGCCCCGGGTTCAACTTTAATTCTCGAATAATGACTGATGGAGAAATTGCCCATGGGATGAGCAGAAGCCAGGGAAGGTAGAAAACAAGAGACAACTATCAACAGGTAAGAAGCTAACGGTAATACCTTTTCAAGTTGAAGAGCATACTTTAAGAAGATCCCTGCCAGCGATGACAGGTTCCCTATTAATCTGGAAAGATATAAGAAGCAGCAGGCAACGGACAGGAAGACCTTCCGGATCTTCTTCATGACCTCTAGAGGAGTCAATCTTCTGTTATTTTTACCTTTTATTTCTCCCCTACGAAAACTATCCTGTTCCATCATGTATTTTTTCCTCCCAGGGTAAGAATTATCTTGGTTTTTGTTTCTTCCTCAACGGCCCTTTATCTCTGCCAGTGTTTTCTCGGCCACCTCTGCATACAGAATGTGAAAATAAGGATTTAAAGTAAGGGCCTTGTTCAGGTACTCCGCTGCTTTATCTTTTTCACCCAGTTTATAGTAGATCATTCCGGCATGGAAAAAAAGGCGCGCATCTTGGGTTCCCAGCCGAAGAGATAGTGCTGAAGCTTTAAGGGCTTCCTGGAACTGCTGGTTCTTATAACAGGCCCAGGCCAGGGTATCCTGGGTATAAATGTTATCTTTCCGAAACTCCAGCTCCTTTCGGGCAAGCTCTAAGGCCTCCGTGAGTTTAAGGTCATGGTCGGCATAAAAGAGGGCCAGGTCTCGATTGTATACCACCTGGTTGATTTTATTTAATAGCCCCATATACTCCACCAGATCGTATTGTTTTCTAGCTTCGTGGGGATCTCCCATTTTTTGATAGACATCTCCCAGGGCTGTAATGAACTCGGGGAGGGGAATGATCTGGATTGCCTGCTTATACCAATCAACGGCCTGTGGATAATTTTTTTTAGCTGCTTCAACACCTCCTCTTCCGGCCAGGGCATAATGGTATCTTGGAAATATAGTCAGGGCTTTTATATATTGCGTCTCGGCTTTGGCAAGATCACCTTTATTAAAGTGTAAATTCCCCAGTTGGGTTAAACACCAGGCAACGGCTTCCGTTTCCCTGGGATTTGCCGTACGAACGGCCAGCTCCATCCATTGGATGGCCCCTTCTATATCCCCTCGCAGTTCACGTAGATAAGAAGCCCGACTATAAGAAACCAACCCGGGTTTGAGTTTTAGCATCTTTTGAATTACCTCGTCGGCTTTATCATATTCCCCCAACTCTACCAGGGCATCCCCCAGGGTTCCGTAGTTGAGATAATCCTCAGGGTGCATTTCGTTGAGCTTCCTGGCCAAAGTCAGGGCTTCCTGGAATTGGTGTTTTGACAGGTAAACCGTTGCCAGGTATTTGAGGGCTTCGTAGTCCTCTTTCTTAATTTCCAGGGCCCTTTGAAGGGTTGTTTCTGCCAGAAGATAGTAGGTAATATCCCCCGTTTCACGCGCCTTTCGTATGTAATTGGTCGCCAATGCATAGTAGTTATGGATCTGTTGGGGGTCTTGAGAAATTTTTTCCTGATAAAGCTGAATCTGGATATCTATCCTGGACTTTCCCTTCAGGGCATCTTCAGATTCCACCCGGGCTACTCTACCGGTTAAGAGTAAGAAATGAATCAGAATAAAGATTGAAACGCTCTTTCGAGATATCATAAATAATTTCGCCAGTTTGGAAGATGGTCTAGGACGTTTCTTGAAACCGATGACGGTTAAACCGAGGGTAGGGCGGAGAGGTACTCCGCCCTACCCTCGAATTATTGTAGTTGAACCTGACCCCGGAGTTCGCCATTAGGATTGGTCGTGGTGTGAATATTTACATAAGCCGTTCCATTTTTCATCTCGTTGATCAGATCACTATAGCTGATTCCATTCACATCTGCCGGGGTGAAGGTACCTTCAACCAGAGTACCGTTGATGGCTCCCGTGGTCGGTCCCGTATATAAATTTACCCGAATAGGTCCATTGACCCCTACCGCACCGGAGTGAATATGAGCCGCCGTTACACCTGAAATGTTAGAGAGGACAACCTTAAAATTAACGGTATTATCCTTCTGACTAAACGTGGCTGCACCGCTGGCGGTTGTGGAGACCGGGGGCACTTCGTTGGCACCGTTTAGCACGACCAGATAGCGAAATTCAGGTACCGTTTCGGAGACCGATCGGATTCCTGCAGATTGGATATAACCATTATAAGGTGTTGGTAGGAAGGGAAAGCCGTTCAGGAAAACCTTATCATTACCGTCTACTCCATCGCTCAGAGCGTTATTCGGCGCTATGTTGAAACCCGGAACCAGGACACCGGCCATGACCCGGAGGGCAATATCTACCACATCATCGTAAACACGGCGTCCGTTGGGAAACCCAGAGATATCTCCATCGATCACTCCCAATCTGCTGAATCCGGCATCCCCGGGTTTTTTAGGGGGTATGGCTACATTCAATCTTAACAAATCGGCAATGGGTGTACCACTACAGGTGGGTGAGGCATTCGGGCAGTTCAACCCGGGTACTCCGGTTAAGAGGGCCTGCACAATATCATTCCGGGGTGCCGAAGGTACATTCACACCAAACAACTGGCTTAACAGCGTAGCCACTTCAGGAAATTGATAGAAGAAAAGGAACTGGCTCTCATTGTTAGGATTACTGGTATTCCATTGATCCTTGAGGGATGCCGGAATAATGACTTCATTGACCAGGGGATTTGCCAGACGGGAAACTTGTTGAAGCTGGTTACCCACCTTTCGACTGGCAGAGGCATAAACGCCGATAATGGCGTTGGGATCATTGGGATCGGTAATTAACTGATGATTCTTAGTCACCGCCGTAATAGGAAGCTCCAGGGCAATCGTATGGACATTGAGACCTGCCAGAGCATCCACTCCTCTGCCTCCATTAGCTCCGGTCACGGTCCTGAGTTGCAGGAGATCGAAAATGGCCCCCAGGTCGGCATAGAATCCTTCTTCGCGTTGACCGGCAAAAACACGCATGGTTCCCCCGCCAATCTGAGTAGGCAAAGGTATGGATCCGATCCCGAAAAAGTTGGTGGTGTCAGGATCCGGTACAGAGTTGCTACCCACATAATTAGGGGGAACGGTCAATGGAAAAGGAGTTAATAAGACCTGGGCTTTGGGTTTATTCGTTGGTCCGGCAATGCCGGTTATGGTATAGGTCTGATAAATATTCTGATTGGAGTTAGGATTAAGCCCTGTCAACGGACCGAAGTTGTAGAGAAAGGTGAACGGATTTGAGATAACAGTCTGAAAATTAAACCGAAAGGTAAGGTCTTCGGTAGCATCCCCATCACTGAAATCGTTTACGATGTGTATATCGTAAGTTACCTGATCCGAGAAGTTATAAAAATTAGGTCCTCCTGCCGGAGCTTCAAAGGGAATGTAGTTGGCAAGAATGACCAGCTTAGTAGGATCTTCTGGACTTACAAAGGCATAGGTATCGGTATTATCGGCCGTAGGATCCTCTGCAATCAGAGGGGCTTCTCGATGGCTGGCGGCTTTAGGACTCGTTCCACCGGGAATAAGAAGTAAGATTATTAAAAATACTGCAAAAAATTTAGATGTTCTTCGAGTTACTTTCATATAGAATCCTCCTGGTTAACTTTAGGGAAACCCATCAATGTTCAATTATAATGCTTTCTCATACCATCCCTTTCATATTGAAATTCGACCTCCTTGTAAGGGTATGCGAGAACATATCCTTCCATTGATGACTCCTTTCAAAACGAATCTGGTATGGTTCTAAAGGAAATACGAATAAAAGAATCGGTTGGATTTACAGGTAAGGAGAAAAATTCATAGGAAACTCCAGTATCGCTTTATTTTCAGATTGTTTGTATGGCAATTTAAAGGATCAGAAGAGTTTGGTAGGGACTCAGGAGTCTGGAGTCCAAAGTTAAAGCAAAGCTGAAACATCTTCTCCATCGGAATAATCCTATTCCGAGGGGGTTAATTTCTTATGGACTCTGATTTTGGCTTCCCGGTACTTTGTTTACTTAGCTTTGCGTAGCTTTTAAACCACTTCTCACCCCTTTATTTGTCCCAAGAAATACGGGTTAAGATTAAACCTCCCAGGATCAGTCCAAATCCGGCCAGCTTAGCTGTACTAAAGGTTTCATCCAAAAACCAGGCAGAAAGTATCCCACTGAGAGGTGGAACGAGGAAGGTAAAGAGGGAAGTTCGGGCGACTCCCTGACGGGCAATAGCCCAATTCCAGATGGAATAGGCCACATAAGAAGGGAATATCGCCGAATAGATCAAACCTATCCATCCATACAAGGAGACTCCCAACCAGTTTTGCTTCAGGGTAGGAATCAAACAGATAGGAGCTAAAAATCCGGTTCCGAAGAATAAGGTATAAGTCATAATTTTAGTTGAAGAATATCGGGTAATCAAGGATTTGTTCAAAATACTATAGATGGAGAAAGAAAATGCAGCTCCGATGGTCAGGAGATCGCCCCATCCCGCCGTTGTCAACCGAACTCCTTCCATTTTCTCGGAGACAAACCATATGACCCCGATAAAACCTAATAAAGTACCCGTCCATTGGTAAAAATTGATTCGCTCCAGCCGAAAGAGGGTCAAAATCAACAGGGAGAAAAGGGGCATGGTACAATTGAGTACGGCCGAGGAAAAGGCGGTTGTTCGACTTAATCCTAAAATATAACCCAGTTGATAAAAGGTAAATCCAAAAAGCCCGGAAATTATAAAATAGGGAAGATCTTTTGGGTAGGTATGAAAATTCCGCTCCTTCATCCATAGAATTATTATCCCCAGCAGGGTGTTAAGAAGGATTCGGGCAAAGAGGAAAGCGAAAGGATCAAACTGAGGGAGAACCATCTTGACCACGATAAAACTATTAGACCAGATGGCTACTACCAATAACAAAGCGAGATCCACCAGCCGGATAGGCAGGGACTTTTTCATGGTAATTGCTTGTCCTCACTCCCAGTCCCTCTTCCATGGCGTGGGAGAGGAGAGAATAAGATGTTAAAATTTCTTCTCTTGGTCCCCCCTCTCCCAAAGCCTTGGGAGAGGGGTTAGGGGTGAGGGTCCAAATTCTTTCATTACATAAAGTTGGGAGTATGAAGCAAAGATATCTTCTCAGCCTGATCAAGGGGTAATCCGATAGATTGAAGTCTGTGGATTCGGTTTTTGTGCATACGTTGATAAAGCCGGTGGACATATTTCATACCTGCTCGAATTTGCTCAGGACTCTCTCCACCTCCGGCCAGGAATACCAACGCATCCTGTACGAGGGGATTAACACCGGATACGGATCTCATATAATCGGCCCGATCCTGCACTGCTTGTAAGAGCTTTTGAGAATGGGTGGCATCTCGCTGGAGATAAAATTTCAGGTGGGTGATTCCAAAACGGACATGACGGCTTTCATCCTGGCGGGCTCGTCTCAGGATCTCGGCTGTCACCGGGTCAGGTGCATAGGTCTCAATAAACCAGAGAAGATCTAAAAAGGTACCTTCTCCTAATACGCTTAAAAGAAAAGAAGCCGTGGTGAAATCCTCCTGATCATAGAGGGTTTTGAGAGACATTTGAGTAGAAGTCGCCGAATATTGTAATCCCCCTCCATTAGCCAGAGCACGTTTAGTAAAAACCTCAATATGACGGGCTTCATCAGCCAGTTGGGTGCCTAAGAATAATACCACCTCGGTGAATTGGGGATTAATCCGGGATATAAACTTGCCGGGAACGTAGAGGGCCGAATACTCATTTTCGACCAGAAAGGTCATCAACTGACAGACAGCCCGCTCTAAAAGTTCTGGAAGCGGTTTGAGATCTCCCCAGGGAATATCCTTTACGGCACTCCATTGATTTTGAGCTGCATGCTCGTATAACGCAGCAATCTCTTCACTCCAGACCTCTTCCTTTCTGTTGATCCGAAACCCATATCCTGGAAAACCTTCCTCTCGAACGGCTCCTCGTGGAGCAAATCCAACGGTTTGGGGGGCTTCTTCGGGTACAAAGGCCAATCGACCCACTCCCCAGTCTTCCATGGAGATACTTCCATTTTTCTGTCGCCTCGGATGAAGATCCCAGTCAGGCTTTTCGGTTACGTTTAAGGTGGTGGCCGTTCCTCTTTGAATCCAATACTCGTTATACGATCCAATTTTCTGGCTTTCACACAGACTGTGCCCCGTCCAGCGACACCAGGGACCTATTTCGTGCTCCACCATCGGATTCTGGGACCGTATAACCAAAATCTCTCCGGGATTCATGGCATCTAAATACCGCCTCAGCAAAACCGAAAGCCCACTTTCCATATCCAAACCTCCGGCTTCACAAATTATATCCGGAATCCTGGATTCTTTTACCTTTGAATTCATCATGCCTGACCTTCCTTAAAGGGGAATAGTTCAAAATAAATGCAAACCTCCAAGAAAACAATAGGGAATTCTATACAAATCTAACAATTCCAGAAAGATGGACCGTTTTATCCCAACCGATAATCCTGGCAGGGGTCGGATTAAAGGATTCAAGAACCATCCTTCCAGAGGAATCAAGAATTTTAGTTACCATCGATATGTTCTCTAGAAGCTTCTTGCACTTTGCTTCTAGAGAACAGGTATTTTCTGTATATACCTATACGGTATTAAGGGAAGATGTGGGTGTGAACTGAATTTAGCAGGGAGATTACCTGGCTGCTGCCAGAACTGCTTCATAATTAGGCTGTTCGGTGATATCCTTTACGTACTCCACATACTTAACCTTGTTATCGGGGCCGATTACAAAAACAGCCCGTGCCAGCAAACGATCCAGTGGCCCTCCACTGATTAAGACCCCATAATTCTTACCAAAGGAGGCTTCCCGATGATCACTGACGGTAATAACTTTATCGACATTCGTTGCACCACACCAGCGTTTTTGAGCGAAGGGCAAATCCATACTCACACATACGATTTCTACATTAGGTATTTTGGCCGCTTCTTCATTGAACCGCTTAGTTTCCATATCACAGACCGGTGTGTCCAATGAGGGAACCGATGCGATGATCCGGGTTTTACCGGAAGAGCTATTCAATGTATAATCACTCAGATCTGCTTTCTGGACTTTAAAATCCGGAGCCGTTTGACCGACTTTTACTTCATTGCCAACCAGTGTAACCGGATTGCCTTTAAAAGTAACTGAAGCCATTGTTACCTCCTTTGCTGATACCCCCTCACCTCCATCCCCCCGGCCCCCCCAGTTCCCCCTCTCCTGTGTAGGGGCGGGAGGCCTCCCGCCCCTACGGAGAGGGGGAACTGGGGGTGAGGGGAGAGGGAGGGGGGGGGGAAAGGATATGATATTCCTTTGCGTTTTATAAACCGGGGGCAGGTTCCAAACCTGCTTCCAGGATAAAGAATCTTAAGTCTGGATGGGTTAAAGGTCAAGATGGAAGACTCCTTAATTTTGACTATTTTTATTTAATTCCTGATAAGTAAAAAGGCGAGTCCAATCTTTGTATTCTTTACCATCCACTTCCACATAAATTTTAGAGAGGGCATTGACCGGACCACCGTCCTGTGGCGGAGACATAATAAGATCACGACCCTTGGACCATACCACACGCCGTTCGTCCAGGTTTCCAAAATAATAATTCACTATGTTGGGGTCTGGGCCATGGTAGCCGATAGCCGTAGTCAATTCCACCAATTTCGCATTTTTTTCTGTGAGTTTGATATCCCCGGCATAAATATCGGCAATAGCAGCATCGAGGGGAATCCAACCCAAATTAGGTGCGTAAAATTCAACCCAACAGTGATAGCTTCCATCGACTTCAACCCCGTTAAGGGTGGGCTTAAGTAAAGAACCGTAAACCAACTGGACGGGAATACCCAGGGATCGTCCCAGGGAGGCATATAGCGAGTGAAAATCCGTGCAATTTCCGGTTTTGGTCGTCAGACAATACTCGGTATCACCAAAGGCAGAAGCCTTAAGGTTATCAGGGTCTTTGACCCAATAGTCGATATTCTCGATGGTCCAGTCATAGAGCTTGCGGGCTATGATAACAGGATTTTCTTCATCTCCTGCGATTTGCCTGGCAAGTGCTTTTATTTGATCATTAATAATAATATGGGTAGCGGGTTTAAGGTATTCGGCCAGTTCTACATGCTCTTTCTCGTTGAGCGGACGGGTAGCGGTGGGTTGAAGATTGTTCCTAATTTCGGTACGGGTTAAGCTAAACCGCTCCCGAATAACAATTTCCTTCTGCTGAGGGGCTTGAACCTCTAAATAACCTACTTTGTTACCCTGGGAATCCTTATGATATTGAACGGGATAATCCGATTCTACAAGGAAATCTTTGATTTCTGAGTAGGCATCCTCCTGAGGAACGGTAAACCAGGCCCGCACAACCTTTGCTTCTGGGGGAACCTGAATTACAAATTCATTTTTGATGGCAAAGGAGGCCTGCTTAGGCTTTAAATCAGATGTGGAGTTACTCGCCTCTGCTTTTGAACCGGTTATTACCAGGAAGGAAACGAGGGGTACCATAATTACAGATAAATAATAAATAAACAGTCCAGTTAATTGTTTCATTCTTTTCATTCCTCCTTTTTTTATGGATTAAGCGTTAATCTTCATAAAGTTTCTGTTCCCGAACTGCTTCGGTCAGATTTTTGTAAAGGTGAGTTCGGGCAGGTCTCCATTCTTTAAGACCTTCCAGATCCATCATGTATCGATGTTCCGGGTTGTTATAATCCATTTTGAAAAGGGTCTCTGTCCATTGTTTTTCGAGTTCTGGATCAAAGTCTTCTAAAGCGGTGAAATTGCAATGATCAAAGGGCTCTGTAGAGGCAAGGATCTTAAGCCGGGTGGTATCCAACTTTCCCTCATTGGCAAATCGAATCCAGTTAAGATCGAGCATGGCCCCTGCATCGGCTTCTCCCCGTTGTACGGCCTTCAGAGCTTCCTCTTCACCTCCGATATGGTCTCCATGTTTACCGACCATCCAGTTAAAGCGGAGGATCTTAATATCCTTTTGAATATCTATGCCCTGCTTGCTGAGATAATGGAGGGGAAGGATAGAAGCCTGAGGGGAATCTATGGCTCCAAGGGCCAGGGTTTTACCTTTTAGATCTGCCAGGGTCTGAATACCTGTATCTATCCGTGTATAAATTTTGGAGGTTAAGTTTTGATCCGTATCCCTCATGGCCAGGGCTTTACAGGCACCTTTGGTTAACATTTGGGTTCGAACCCAGGCTAAGGGAGAATTCCAGGCAATATGGATATGTCGCTGGACGAGGGCTTCCACCAGACTCTCATAGTTACTGTACAAAACATAGTCTAGGGGAACTCCGGAGTCTCCGAAGTATTTTTTTATAATCTCCCAGATGGTTACAACTTTGGGGTCGTAGGCCACTGCGCCTACTATAATAGATTTCTGACGACTCATAAAGGGAAGAGAAGCTGGAGGCTTGAGCATTGAGAGACTTCTTCGATCTCTAAATCTCCAACCTCAGCCTATGCAAATAGATCCATACCAACCAGGGCTTTTCCTATAAAATCATAAAGAATATCGGAGGTAGGCGCCATGACGGCTCCGGCCCGACTATCCCGAAAATTTCTCTCTACTGTGAGATGCTTGCTGAAGGCCGCACCCCCACAGGTCCGCATGGCCAATTCGGTGACCCGTAAGGCCATTTCATTACAGGCCGCCTTACATTCCAAAACTCCCAGAAGGGTTGTTGCATCCGGTTTTTCCATTTTCTCCGCCACCTTATCTACAAGAGCCCGACAGGCATCCACTTCCATTCGCATTTTAGCCAGATTGGCTCGTATGTTGGGAAGGCTGGCCAGGTTGGTTTCCAGGTGTTGAAATCGAGTTTGTATTGCGTGCTGGATACTGGATTGAAGGGCTGCTTCTGCAAGGCCTACCGAAATGGCTGCATTTCCAATCTGGAACCAGGGAAGTACATGTTGAAAAGCAGCATTAAAACCCGTACCCGGTTCACAAACCCTTTGATCGACCGGAATAGAAGTGTTTTGAAGGGTCACCGGTGCGCTATCATTACCCCTCAATCCCAACCCATCCCAGGGACCTTCTACCTTAATGCCGGGAGTGGTCGTAGGTACAAAGTACATATTCCATTCCATGGGCCCTTTAGCGTCGGGAGCTTTGGTAGATAGGATATAACTATCGGCTTGGGAAGCACTGGTTACCCAGGACTTCTCACAACTAACAATATGAGTCGACCCATTCTGACGGGCCTGACTGACCGGGACCCAGAAATGACTCCGAGACCCTTTTTCGCTAAAGGCCAGGGTCGTCAAATGGCGACCGGCCACAATGTCCCTTAAAATTTGATCTCCCTGGACAGGTGGATAAGCTTGAATGGCCGCCGTACCACAAATGTGCATAAGATAAACCATGGCGGTGGAACCACAATATTGAGCCAGAATATCTACCACCGCCGCAAAGGTTTTTGGACCTTCTCCCCACCCCCCATAAGAAGTCGGTACAATAAGTCCCATGAAACCTGCTTCCTGTAAGGCTTTAATACTTTCTTTGGGAAAACGCCCTTTTTCATCTACTTCCCGGGCATATTTGTCTAACACCTCTTGCCCAAGCTTTTTAGCTTTTTCTACAATTCGCGTTTGATGCTCATTTAAGGCATACATAAAATCCAAGGCTTGTAAGGGAAAGGATACCCTGTGCCTTTTCCCATTCTCCCCAGGTTATCAACCCTTTAGGAGAGATCCTTTCCCTCAAAGGCAAAATGATCCGTGGAAAGGACAAACGGAAAATCTTAAAGGATTTAATAATGATTTCTCTGAGGGTTCCTGTTTAATCTAAATTAATAGAAGGATCTCAACAGGGGCCAATAGATAATTTCTATCCGGCAGGGGCGATAGCTTAAGCTTTTTTCTATGCCAGATAAAGCAAAGTTTGATTTACAAAGACCGAGAGAAGATTTTCAAGGCAAAAATCAATCCTTAAACCATAATTTCAAAGCCGTCTCTCCCAAAATGGCAGCTTTTTCTGATTCAGATAATCCCAAATGAATTTGAAAGATTTCAAGGTGCTGTTGATAAGTAACCTTAGGAATCCAGAGTGAAGTTGGAAAATCACTCCCCCACATACACCGCTCCGGCGTATAGGCATCGATGATCTGTCGTGTCATCTCGAACATATCCCGGCAAGGAAACTCTTGTTCCGATCCCATAACGACAAATGATAACTTCGCATACAAATTTTCGAATCGGGCTAAATCCAGAACCTTTTGTAGATATTCCGACTGCGGGTGGTCAGAAGCTTTCAGGTTTGCACAATGATCCAGCACAACCGGTACATCCGGGAATTCATTGAGTAGACTGGCCAGAGATCGAAGATTCGGTGGATTAAGTAAAGCACACACCACCATCTTCAATCGCCTGGCCGCTTCCCATAATCGGCGATGCCCGGCAAGTACCGAACCGTCTGTGGGCCATCCCTGGGATACCCTATTACCCCGTACTCCCACAGAAAGGGCCTGTTCCAAAATATCCAGGGAGTGAACATCGAAGGGATCAACGTTCACAACCCCTGTCATCCAGGACCGGTTATCCCGTACAGTGTCAAGAATCAAACGATTGTCATGGCCATAAGCGGTGAAGGTTTGCACAACCACCACCCGATCCACCCCACTCGTACGCATCTCGTTCCTTAAATCTTCAAGGGTTCCTCGACCGGGGGGTGGTAAATAGGGTTCTGGAATTTGAGGATACTGCGTCGTATCTTCAGAATAGATATGGGCATGGGTATCTACAAGTATCATAGGCCTCCTCCTGATCCCATAACTAAAAGGGAATTAAAAGGAATTTTAAAAATCATATAGGTTAATCTGTATCTGTCTTCTCGATTTGAGATTTGTCCGGATTTAAAGTCTCGCTATTTCCGTATACCGAAAGCAATCTACCAGGTGATCATTGACCATTCCCACAGCTTGCATAAAAGCGTAGCAGATGGTTGAACCGACAAATTTGAAGCCACGACGTATTAAATCTTTGCTTAATGCCTCAGATTCGGGTGTTCGGGCCGGAATCTCCTGGAGCGTTTTCCAGCTATTCTGTTTGGGCTTTCCGTTTACAAATCGCCAAATATAGGCGTCAAAGCTGTTAAACTCCCTCTGCACGGCAAGGAATGCTTTAGCATTTTGAATGGCAGCCATGATCTTGAGCCGATTACGAACAATACCCGGATTGGCAAGAAGTTCGTTGACTTTATGGATATCGTACCCGGCTATGATACGTGGATCGAAACGGTCAAAAGCCATACCATAGGTATCACGTTTTTTTAAGATAGTTTCCCAACTCAATCCAGCCTGCATACCTTCTAAAATTAGAAACTCAAATAAGATCCTGTCATCATGCACCGGTACACCCCACTCTTTATCATGATAAGCTATATACCATTCTGTTTTAGCCCATGGACAACGTTTCATGATAAATTCTATCCACCTGAGTAAATAACGGATGTTCTTCTAAGAAAATAAACCGTAACATCCCAGGACGATAAAGCTCTTTATATTTCTCCCTTTGTTGGAAAGTGGTTGGAACGCCTGTCTCTGCAGAAGCATCCTCCATCCCTTAGAGATTTCCTTCACCCTCTCTCCCCAAACTTCTTTGTTTAAATTTTGACATAAAACTTTCCAGCTCGGCGAGCAGGTTTTGCTTTTCCCTTTGATCCAGAAAAGAGGCCTTGAAAGAGTTTCTTACCAGGCGATAAATATGATTTTGATCCAGGTTTAAAGCTTTTTGTACGGCCAGGAAATTCTCTTCTATATAACCCCCAAAGTAAGCCGGATCGTCAGAGTTTACGGTCACACAGAGTCCCAACTCCAGCAACTGCTTGAGATTGTGTTCCTGGAGGCTATTAAAGACCCGAAGTTTAACATTGGAAAGGGGACAGACGGTCAGAGGTATCTGCTCGGCTACAAGCTTCTCTACTAATTTTGGGTCTTCTATACATCGAACTCCGTGATCGATCCGGGATACCTTAAGTTTCTTCAACGCCTGCCAGATATAATCCGCCGGTCCTTCTTCACCGGCATGGGCAACGGTCAAGAATCCTTCTTCCCGCGCCTTCTCAAATACCCGGGTGAATTTCTCCGGTGGATGTCCTACTTCCGATGAATCAAGCCCAACCCCTACGATCCAGTTCTTGAAAGGTAACGCCTGCCGTAGGGTTTCCATAGCAGCTTCTTCACTAAGATGCCGTAGAAAACACATAATGAGCTTAGAGGAAACGTCTAACTGTTGACGGGCATCGACCAAAGCATCATGGATTCCCATCACAACTGTTTCAAAAGATACTCCCCTACGGGTATGAGCCTGAGGATCAAAAAATATTTCTGTATGCCGAACATTCTGAGCTCGTGCCTTTTTCATATAAGCCCAGGTCAGGTCGTAAAAATCTTCCTCGAAGCGTAGAACCTGCAGGCCTTGATAATAAATATCTAAAAATGATTGGAGATTTGTAAATTCATAAGCCTTACGCACTTCTTCCACAGAGTTAAATGGAAGTGATAATCCATTCCGATTCGCAATCTCAAACATGAGCTCAGGCTCCAACGAGCCTTCAATATGAATATGTAGTTCTGCCTTTGGAATATCATGAATAAATGATTTCACTCTGTGCACCTCCTTATTCATCCGCCTAAGATTATCGATGCTCCGCAAAGAGATTTTTATCTGAACGCCATTCTGACTTTAGCTTTATTAAATCTATTTACTTCTTTATATGAATAAAATGAAGAGTGGAATCTCTCTCTTTCAATCTTTTTTTCTTAAGTCCTTAGGGTTCCCTTAACAAACTGCTCCGAAGTTAAATTCTAAAGATCCAAAATAACTCAAAATGGATAAAACCTGGGGGGTTGTCTTATTACCATAAAGTTGAAATTATCCTCTTCTTACAAGGAGAATAGATTTTCACAATATATTAAAAATTTAATAAAACCGAAGTATAATATTTCAAGTTTGGATAAATCCTTGACAGAAGAGTAAAAGAAGCAGGATAGTTTTTTAAGGAGTGTAATGGAGTATCTTGTGAAGTTAATTCTATATAGTTCTCTGCTCTCACCTCCGGCCCCTCTCCCCTTGTGGGAGAAGGGCGCCGGCAAATCTCTAAATCAACCCCCTAAGCGCCCTCTCTTCCGAGGCTTCAGGACAGGGGGTTGGGGCCTATGCACCAGGATAAGAAGGTTAGTCCCGATGGGGGGACCTGTTTCACAGGCCGCTCCTCCGGAGCTTGAAAAAATTCTGAATGACTGGATCCCCCGACTTGTGTCGGGGGCTACCGACAGCTCGCCCCTGACGGGACTTTTCAGCTTAACCTAGCGCGTATGGGGCTGGGGGGGGGTAGAGCTGAGGTTTAAACTTTACAAGGTAGTATTCAAGAAGAGGAGTGATGGGCCGGTCACTCCTCTGAGAGGTTTACGCGGCCTATTCAATCAGAAATGGTTTTACAGGAGTTGTTGAAGGATAAATAGTAAGGCAGAATCAGAGGTCGATAAAGAAAATTTCTGCTTACTAATTATCCATCTCTGACCATCATGAAGGCGGAACGCATGCACAAACAAACACGGGAATCTGTTGGGCCTCCTCCGGTCATCCAGCCGGGATATACCTTTGAATCCATCACAGATAAAATCAGCTCCATTGTATTAACCCGTAAAGTTTCCTGGGGTTGGTATGTGGGTTTCGGGCTATCGTTTATGATCGTTATGCTACTGATGTTCGCAACCGGCTATCTCCTGATAAAGGGAGTTGGAATCTGGGGTATAAATATTCCCGTTGCCTGGGGTTTTGCCATTGTTAATTTTGTCTGGTGGATTGGAATCGGTCATGCCGGAACTTTGATATCGGCTATTTTATTACTGTTGAGGCAAGAATGGCGGACCTCTATCAACCGCTTTGCTGAAGCGATGACGTTGTTTGCAGTGGCCTGTGCAGGCCTCTTCCCGCTTCTTCATCTTGGACGGCCCTGGTTCTTCTATTGGCTACTTCCCTATCCAAACACCATGGGGATTCAACCCCAGTTTCGAAGCCCCCTGGTATGGGATGTATTTGCCGTCCTGACTTACTTTACTGTATCGCTGTTATTTTGGTATGTTGGATTAATCCCGGACTTAGCCACTCTACGCGACCGGGCGCAAAGCCGCCTGGGTCAAATTATTTATGGTGTTTTGGCCATGGGCTGGCGGGGTTCTGCCAGACACTGGCACCGTTACGAGACTGCGTATCTTTTACTCGCCGGATTAGCCACGCCTCTGGTGGTTTCGGTTCATACCGTTGTCAGTTTTGACTTTTCCATATCCATCCTTCCAGGCTGGCATGCAACGATTTTTCCCCCTTATTTTGTCGCAGGGGCCATTTATTCCGGTTTTGCTATGGTGCTAACCCTGGCCATTCCCCTTCGGGCCGTCTATGGACTTGAAGATTTCATTACCTTACGGCACCTCCAGAATATGGCGAAAATCCTCCTGGCCACCGGACTCATGGTCGCTTACGGATATCTGATGGAGACTTTCATGGCGTGGTACAGTGGGAACCGTTACGAAGAGTATCTGATTCTCAACCGGATCTATGGACCCTATGCCCCATTTTATTGGGCCCTTATGGCATGCAATGTAGTCGTACCCCAGGTACTTTGGTTTAAACGGGTGAGAACAAGTGTGTGGGGACTCTTTATCATTGCACTTATCGTCAATACGGGGATGTGGTTGGAGCGCTTTGTTATTGTTATTACAAGTTTACATCGAGATTTCCTCCCCTCATCCTGGGACATGTACTATCCCACTGTATGGGATGTAGTAACCTTTATAGGAACCATCGGCTTATTTCTTGCCCTGCTGTTTCTATTTATTCGATTCCTCCCCATGATTTCTATCTTTGAAATGCGAACGCTTCTACCCCAGGCAGAGGTGAGGGAACTGGCCGATTATATTGAAGATTAATGCCAAGAAACTCTTTCAAAACCCCCCCTTTCTTAAACCTGCCCAAAGTAGGGCGAGACATCATTTCGCCCTACTTTGGGTTTTTACTATTACTTACCCAGCCACGATACGATTTTTTCGAGATAGCCGCCCTGTTCCTTTGAGTATCCTAACACTTTGAACCATACCGGATCATCTCCCGGCTTTTCTTGCCACTTTAGGGAGGTATCTGGCCCTTTGTCGAAGTAGACCCTTGCCAGGAGAACCTGGGGATATGTTCCCTGGACTCCAAAGAGCTTTTCAATCCTTTCTGCTTGCGTGTTCTTCGTACCCGTCACCGTTCCAGAATCCACAACGAGAAATACCGCTTTATCGGCCAGAGCAACCATTTTATCATCATAGATAATTCCATCCACATTCATTCCCCCCGAGAACATAATCACAAGAGGTTTTTCCAGAAGAAAAACAGCTTCCAGGGCTTTATTGAGATCTCTGAACCACGTAATTTTGGATTCATTTTTTTCCTTTGCCTTCTTAGCTTCCTCCCCAAGATCCGAATGAGTCGGAGCCGAATAATCCTCATAAATTTCAAATGAGCCACCGGCTACCTTCTTCCCCTCGATATATAAGTCTACCCGATAAGAGCCAGGCTCCCAGTTCCCAGGATTCTCCCAACCATAACCTAGGAGATGGTAAGATTGGGTCCAGTCGGCATCTCGATGCGCTTCTTTTGGTTGTCTTGTAAGAACACTGCCATCTGGACGATACCAGATAGATTTAATGGTAAAGTCCGTTACAGGTTTCTGAGTAGGAGGCGTAGGTTCCCAATCCAGGAGTAATTCCCAATTAATGAGTCGGGCCTTTGATTTGGCAAAGCGATGTTCATAAGCCCTTTGCCCATAGGGAGGTACTTCTTTACCACTCTCGAAGAACTGCAACGAATTTACTGTAGCCCGAAGGGAAGGAATATAAGTTGCCGGGCTTTCAGGTTCTGGGGTCTTGTCTGTAACCTTTCCGGTGGAGGGACCTGCCCCATAAATTTCAAAGGTACCACTTGCAACTTTCGTTTCCTCAACAAATATATCCACCTGATAAGAGCCGGCCTCCCAGCGATCAGGCTCATCCCAACCATAACCGTTATTATGATAAGACCAGGTCCAGTCAGACTGGAGGGAGGTTTGATGAACCTGCCGTTTAACGAGCGTAATAGGATTAGTATCCATACGGTACCAGAAAACTTCAAGGGGCAAATTAACCCAGCGACCCGGAGCCGGATGTTCAAGATTAAGTTCCCAAAAAATGTACCTGGTATCTGACTTTGCAAAACGATCCCTATAAACTCTCTCCTTATGGGGAGTCATATCATAACCGCTCTCAAAAAATTTTAAAGAAGTTACTTTGGCTTTAATAGATGGGATAAGATTCGTGGGTGTTGAGGTATCAAGCATTTTTTTACTGGTATCTTCATCGAACATTTTTTTACTGATATTGTCCAGGAAGCCGAAATCTTTTGTCTTAGATATTTTGAACGAACCCCTGGCGATCATATTCCCTTCCACATACAAATCTACATGATAAGAACCGGCTTCCCAATGTCCCGGCTCATCCCAGCCATAACCAAAGGTTTGATAAGACCAGGTCCAATTGGGTTCTATAGAAGTCTTTAGAACCTGTTTTCTAAGAAGACTTCCATCGGGACGGTACCAGAAAGCCTCGATGGCAAGGTTAACCTGACGACCCGGGGCTGGATGTTCAAGATTCAGCTCCCAAAAAATGAATCGTGCCTCTGAATCTCCAAAACGAATATCATAGTTCCTTTCTTTGAGAGGTGGTGCGGTGGCCCCACTTTCAAAAAACCATAAGGCCGTCACCCGGGCCTTAAAAGAGGGAATATAACCTGTTGGATTTTCGGCCCAGCCATACGGGGATAGAAGCAGCCCTACCAGGACCATCCCCAGGGTGGAAACCAGTAAACTTCGTAAGCGGGGCTTTTGCGCCCATAGCATAAAAAAGTATTTCATAGGTCCTCCTTCTTTAGGTCTATAGGTTGTTTAACCTACGACAAGATTGGATTTATTCGAGGTTTTGAATTATCCTGAATATCCTTCAGGTTTTTTATCTTCTAAAATTAGAAACACGGCAGTAGGGGATGAGTTAACTCCTCAACGGGATTTTTCAAAGAGGCAGGCTAATCCTATTTCTACTTGAAATGTTGTAGAGTGGTAGGGACAACTTCCAGTTGCTACGCTATCTAATAGCTACTTTCTCTAAGGGCGACTCCACAGGTTGTTCCTAAACATCCAGCAACATTTTTATATGGAATGATACCATTTTCCCATTGAAACACCGTATAAACCCTGAGGGTAGCTCTACTTCTGGCTACCCTATTCAGGGGTAATTACAAGGATCACCCTTACGCAAGCAGGTAATCTTTTCATAACGAATGGGCATCAGGATATTAATCTGACCTTAGCAGGTATCTTCCAAAGTGTCAAAGAAAATTGGATGATGGTTTAGGATTTAAATTCTTTGTTAAAGAAGGAAAGTCTATAACCATTCCAAAACCGTTGGAGTTAATTGGAAAGGAAGGGAAAGATTTTGGATGAGATCAGGCGGGGGTCGTATAGCGTTTCTCAATAGCTGCTTTGATCAGATGACGACTTTCCTGAGGAGAAAGGTTGGTTTGTTCCTCGATGTGGCTAACTTCGGTTGCAAGATCTTCGTCTTTGATTGCCTCCCGGAACCAGCGGGAATAATCTCCTCTTTGGAGATGGTAGAGCCAAGTGGTATCATCGACTCTTTCTGCCAGTTGGATGAAAAGCACGAGATTTTGGGCGCGTAAATTAAGTTTTCCCCCAGGGCCTCGGAAGTAAAAGCTTTTATCCGGGCCAAGCTCTCCCTCTGCGTATTTACGAATATGGCGGCGACGTTCTACACGGGGTAGAACACTACGAAACCAAAAGGGATCCGTATGGGTTCGCCAGGACCAGAAAAGGGCTTCACCGGGTTCCAGGGTTATCGGAGCAACGATCGGTGGACGTTGACTGAGGGTTTCACTGAAGATTTGAAGGGTTTGCTCCGGTGAGGTACCAACTTCTTTCCCTTCAGACTATCGAACCAAGAATCTATTCTTGGTTCGGTTCCTTTAAACGATTATATTTTCCCATTACTTCTCTCAGACGATCCTGGGGAATAGCGATTACTTTATGATCGTCAACTCCTACCATGGTTTCTGCAGCAATTAAGGCATTGATAATTGCTTCTTCGGTTGCCTGCACCGTTGCTTCAAAGAAAGGATTCAGTTGTTGGTTTGGAAGCATCCTTAAGGGTGCAACCCCTTCAGAGCCAGCAATTCCAGGATTTGCCGTTGAAAAGGCGATAAAAAGATCCCCCGAGCTATTCAGAGCTACCCCTCCAGTTCGCGCAATGCCCAGAGATACCCGTCGAGCAATCCGTTTCAATTGATGGGGTAATAGAGGTGCGTCTGTTGCAACAACCACAATGATGGAACCGTCGATTTCAGGAATCAGATGAGCTTCCTTGGGAGCATAAGGTGGATCTTCGTTAATCTCAAGACCGACCGGAACTCCTGCAATTCGAAGTTGATCCCTGCGACCAAAATTGGCCTGTACCAGCACACCTAATGTGTAAGTACCGGATTGTTCGCTAAGTTTTCTCGAGGCTGTCCCAATACCCCCTTTGAACCCGTAGCAAATCATTCCGGTACCTCCGCCGACATTCCCCTCCAAGACCTCTCCCGATCTGGAATTTTCCAGAGCTGCCCATACATGCTCCCTCCGAATGTGAAATCCGTTAATATCATTTAAAAAACCATCATAGGTTTCAGCTACCACCGGATAAGAAAAGGGTTGAAACAGCAGACCATTCTTTATCTGCCATGCTATAACAGCATCTCGAACGACTCCCACACTATGGGTATTGGTGAGCATAACCGGACCCTCTAAAAAGCCGGATTCCTCCACCCAGGTAGTTCCCGTCATCTCTCCATTACCGTTCAGCGAGAACCAGCCTGCAAAGGCCGGATCTTTGGATTTTTTGCCCCTGGGCAATATGGCAGTAACCCCTGTTCGAACAGGCCCAACTCCCACCTGGAGTTTTCCATGACCGAAGATGAGAGTCGTATGTCCAACCTCTACCCCTTTCACATCGGTAATAGCATTGAACGGTCCTGGCGTTCCTTCAAACGGAATCCCCAGATCCCGGGCCCGGGGTTTGCCCTGAACCGACATAGTGTGGAGAACCAGGAACAAGACAAGAAATAAGCTTAGGATTTTTGGCACAGGTCTAATTCCTCTCGAATCAGGTTACGTTGGACAGGATCAAAGAACCCGAATTACTCCATCGTCCGCACTAAACGAAAACCCAGTCGACCAAGACGATTATCCGGAGCATACCAATCCCGGTTTGCGGATCGACAGAACCGTGCGATAACGTTCCAACCACCCCCACGAACCGCCCGATTTATACCTTCAGACGGTCCCGGTGGATCTATATCCGGACTGTATTGATAATAATTCTCATCATACAGGTCCTGTAACCATTCCCATACGTTCCCATATACATCGTAAAGACCCCAGGGATTAGGTTTGAGCTGACCCACCGGATGGGTTCGATTTCCAGAGTTTTTCGCATACCAGCCATACTGGGCTAACAGCTCTTTATCATCCCCAAAAAAATACTTGGTTGTAGTTCCCGCTCGCACGGCATACTCCCACTCCGCTTCTGTCGGCAGGCGATAGTGCTTTCCACCTTCCCGGGCATTCAGCCGGTCGATAAACTCCTGAACATCGGGCCAGGAAACGCTCTCCACCGGATTTTTAGGATTTTCAAATCTACTCGGATTCTTTCCCATGACGGCAACCCATTGCTCCTGAGTGACCTCATATTTGCCCATGTAAAATGCCTTACTGATCGTTACCCTGTGCTGAGGCATTTCTTCCCGTGTTGCTTCCTCTTCTCGACTCTTATCGGCACCCATTAAAAAACTACCTGCTGGAATTAACACAAACTCCATGCCAATACTGTTTGTAAATTCCCCAGGAGTTGAGGACGTTGGAGAGGCAAAAAGCCCGTCCTGTGAAAAAATAAGTCCCACGATAAAACTAAGAAACATCATGGGATAGAGAAAGTATCCAACGATTTTTTCCCTTCCAGGAATCCCCCTTCTTAGAACTTCAGTTATTGCGTTGAAACGCATTTTTCCCTTCCACCAGGATCCTTTCATCCTGTTACCTTTTTCCATCTAATTTTGAATAAGACATTCTCAATTAAATTGACTATCCCGGGTAGTTTTAGACACTACCTGTAAGTTATAGTAATAGCCCCCTCTTTGCAACTAAAAGGGTCGGAATATCCACTTCAAATTTTACCCGGCAAGGTGAAGCAAGACCCATCTTATGGAATATTTTTTTTGTTACAATGGGCTACAGAAACCGAAACTATTTGTAAGATCTCTTTCGGATAATTTATCCGGGATAGCTCTCTACAATAAGGATTCAAGGACTGAGGCCCTGCTATCAGATAATAGTCACCAAAATTTGCACTACGCCTGGAATAAATCGGCTTTCTGATGGTTCTTTCAATATCTAAAGCCAGGCGCATATGGACTACCTCGTTATCAATCACTATAGGTTTGTTTTTATCAAGGTCTTTAACAAGAAGACCCGCCGTATCTTTATAATCTGGACGCGTTTCTATCCTATGAAAATAAATCCCATTTTCATAAGCGACCAGGTAAAGGAGGGAAAGGATAAGAATGTAATCCAGAATCCGGTACTGTCTTCGGGATATTAAACTGGAGATAATGGCTAATAGAAAAAAGACAACCCCATTAACATAAAAACTCCCTCTCAAAAAGTAAATTCCTGCCGATAAACACACTCCTGAGAAAATCCAAAAAGACAGTCGACTAAATGTTTGGTTTAAGGGCTTAGGAGGGTTTATATGAAAGGCGGCTACGACAGCAAAAAACGGAAATGCCGGCATCAGATGCCTGCTTCTACTACCGGCAATTATCATGAAAATTAAAAACGAACTGGCAAAGATCAGGAAACTGGATTCGTAAACCTCGTTTTTGATTTTCTCCTTTTTGAAGGTAAAAAATAGAACCAAGGACCAGGGTAGTAAAGCTGCCAAAACCTCCCAGGGATAAATCAGCAGATAAGATAAAAATTTCTTAAAATTTCCCTTTGCTCTCCCTCCCACCTCGAATAAAAATCCATTTATAAAGCTATGGCTATCGGTGCGAAAATAATATAATACGACCCAGGTTAATGGAAGTATTGACGAGAACAGCAAATGAAAAAATAAAGACTTTAATCTTTTAATCCTGATCTCCGGATTCAATAGAGCGTGAAGGATCAGGCCGGGATAGAAAAATAAGGGTGATACCCCCTTGGTTAGAATTCCCAACCCCATACATACCGAAGAGATCATAATATATCTTATATCAGCAGGATTTTTAATATAGAAAAAATAGGCCAGCCAGGTGAACAAAACTTGCAGGATTTCAGGCTCTGCTTTGTTTCCATACTCATATAACATTGAATAATTGGTCACCGACACAACAAAAGCAACAAAGGCCATATCAACGGAAATTCGTAACAAAAGGAGGTAAACGGTTATACCCACCAACAGTAGAGAAGCCACAGAGACTATCCGGGCATTAAAATTTGAAACAATCCCATCTCTGATGGAAACAGCCACCATTAGCCAGTTATGTAGAGGAGGTTTTTTATGATAAAATTCTTGATAAACTTTTGGAATGATATAGTCTCCGGTTAGGATCATTTCCTGGGCAATGATAGCCCTTCTTGGCTCTTCGTGGAATAAAGGAACCCGGTTGATATACAGAATAAGATTAACAAAAATAAAAACTAATATCAGAATGACCTGTAGGTGTCTGCTTGTTCGATATTTGTCCTTCAGACTCCGGGATAAGGATATAAATCTTCTATCGGATCGATGAGGAAGATCTCGAAAGGTTGTAAACCTGGAAGTTGTAAGAGATTTTAAAGAAAATCGCCGCAATTCTTTAAACTTCGGTAAAAACAGACTCTACTATTACATAATAGGTTCTATTCGCCTGTGTCAAGGATTAGTGGAAGATTTTTTATGTTTTTAAGTATGGCCTCCATTAGATTGGATCTCATTATACGATAACCCTTTTGACTCCTCTTCCCTTCCAGGGAAGAGGGAGCATTGAGACCTAGGCAATCCCCGAGTTCCCCTTTCCCGATGCAGGAAGAGGGCCAGGTTAGTAAAAAAGATTCCCTTGAAAGATTCCCTCCAGGGGGGAATGGGGTGAGCAACTTTCTAAATCCCCCTGGAGGAGGCAAGGGGTCTACGTGCCAGGATAAGAGGGTTAGCCTCGGCGGGGCGACCTGTTTAACAGCTACAAAGCTTGAAGAAATTCTGAATTTCCGAATCCCCTAATGGGGCTTTTCAGCTTAACCTGACGCATAGGGGGGCAAGGGGGTGTCTAGATCCCAGGTCCGATAATCGAGTCATGAAAAATCGACCCCGCATAGAGATTGAATACTGTACCCGGTGCCGCTGGCTCCTACGTGCGGCCTGGATGGCTCAAGAACTCCTGACGACGTTTGAGACAGAATTGGGAGAGGTTGCCTTGATTCCGGGGACCGGGGGTATTTTCGAGGTACGGGTGGACGGGGAAACCGTCTGGTCACGTAAAGATCAGGGACGCTTTCCCGACCTAAAAGAACTGAAACAACGGATTCGTGATCGTGTTGCCCCGGGTAAAGATCTGGGGCATTCAGATCGTTTCAGTCCGTGCTAATGGTTTGCCGGGGAAAGGGGATTATCCATCTGGCCAGAGCATGCCAGAGGAGACCACCGAAAATCAGCCCCAGTCCGACGAGCCAGGTTTGTCGTTCCACCCAGAAGGCCAAAAAAAGACAGGCTATCAGACCTAAGCCTGATATCCAGGGTGGATAAAGTCTTTGCTCTGCTGAAAGGCGTAGGGCGGCTAAATTGGTAAGGGCATAGTAAATCAGAACTGTAAAGGCGCTGAACGACCAGGTTGTTTTGACGTTACCGATAAGCACCAGTCCTGCAATGACAAAGCCAACCACCAATACGGCCCAGTAGGGTGTTGTTTGGGCTTTATTAAGGCGTGCCAGTGAGGTGGGCATGTCCCGGCGACGACCCATAGCCAGAAGTACACGGGACAGACCCAGGATGAGATTGAGGAGGACACCCAGCATCGCCGTCATAGCTCCAATGGCCAGAATCTGAGAGCTGAAAGGTACTTTGAATTGCCGTGCAGCAACTGCCAGGGGCGCTACCTGGGTGTTGGCCGCCACACTCAATTTTTCGGCTCCTACGGTGCCAACACCCACCAGTGCCACTGCGGTGTATAGCCCCATGGTGATCAGCATAGTGGCTATAATGGCTCTGGGAATTGTATGGATGGGGTTGTGAACCTCCTCACCTAATGTGGCAATCCGTCCATACCCTGTATAGGCAACAAACATCAAGGCAGTAGCATGGAATAGCGCGGCCAGGGGGCCACTTCCTTCTCCAGAGGTTTTGAAGAAAGGGGTAAGATTCATAAAACCGCCGGAGATGACCAGGGGTAGACCGACCATTACAAAGAAAACCAGAGAAAAGAGGGTCGTTGTCACGATGAAGAGGTTGGCAAGATGGGAGCGTTGAATGCCACCCAGGACGATCCCAACAAAGAGAATTACGGCCATCAGAGCGCTGGGGATTAAAAATTCTCGCGAAACACCCAGAAAGTTTAGCAAGTAACCGGCAAAACCCAAAGCTGCGGTTGCCGCAGAGGTAGATTTAGCCAGTAAAAACATCCAACCTGCTGTAAAGCCCAACCAGGGAGTAAGGTATTTATAGCCATATTCATAGGTACCTCCGCTGACCGGATGGCTGGCAGCAAGCTGGGCACTACTCAATCCATTACAGAGGGCTACCCCTGCGGCCAATATGACCGCCAGAATTACCGATGGGCCGGCAATTCCTGCCGCAATACCAATACTCACGAATACTCCCGTCCCAACCATGGAACCCAGACCCATGAGGATGGCCCCCCAAATTCCCAGTTCTCGTTTGAGTTGGAGCATAGATTAATCTTCCGAGGGTGAAACCGACCTCCGTCTGCGTTTGGTCTCACTTCGATGGCGTTTGGTCTTTAGCCGATGTTCTTTTGAAGCCGGAGATGGTTTCGTTTTACGACGGGGCTTAGGCTCTTCGGAAGCTTTGCGGATTAATTCTATCAATCGATCCAGAGCATCCCGACGATTTTGTTCTTGCGTACGAAATCGCCGGGCGTCGATCCTCAATATCCCCTCTTTGGTGATCCGTCGACCGGCCAGATGAATTAAACGCTTACGGACATCTTCCGGTAAAGAAGGGGAGTTAACCACATCGAAGCGAAGTTGCACACCGGTAGCAACTTTATTGACGTTCTGTCCGCCTGGACCGGAGGTACGGATGAAATCCTCCTGAATCTCGCTCTCATCAATGGCCAGAGAGGGTGTAATTTGAATCATACCCTGGTTATTTGTTCAGTTCCATCCTGGCAATGGCTTCACGATGCACTTCATCGGGTCCATCTGCAAGACGCAGGGTACGCGCATGGGCCCAGGCCCTGGCCAGGCCAAAATCCTCACATACCCCGGCACCCCCATGGGCCTGGATGGCCCGGTCGATCACCCTCAAAGCCATATTAGGAGCAACGACTTTAATCATGGAGATCTCAGCACGGGCTGCTTTGTTACCCACGGTATCCATCATATAAGCGGCTTTCAACGTGAGGAGTCGAGCCTGTTCGATCTCTATTCGTGAGTTGGCAATATCTGCTCGAATGGTACCCATCTCGGCCAGGGGTTTACCGAAGGCAACCCGAGATTTAACACGTTTGCACATGGCTTCCAGGGAACGTTCGGCTAATCCGATTAGACGCATGCAATGATGGATACGGCCCGGTCCTAACCGACCCTGGGCAATCTCAAAACCCCGACCTTCACCCAGCAAGATGTTCGATACCGGAACTCGAACATTTTCATAAATAACCTCGGCATGCCCGTGGGGGGCATCGTCGTAACCGAAAACCGTCAGCATCCGTTTAACGGTAATCCCCGGGGTGTCCATGGGGATGAGGATCATGGATTGTTGTTTATACTTGGGAGCTGTTGGATCGGTCTTACCCATAAAGATAATAAGCTTGCACCGAGGATCCCCGGCCCCGGAACTCCACCATTTGCGACCGTTAATAACATACTCATCCCCATCTCGAACGATACTGGATTGGATATTAGTGGCATCTGACGAAGCCACATCGGGTTCGGTCATGGCGAAGCAGGAGCGAATTTCCCCAGCCAGCAAGGGTTTGAGCCATCGCTCCTTCTGCTCCTGGGTCCCATAACGTACTAGAACCTCCATATTACCCGTATCCGGGGCCGAGCAGTTAAAAACCTCAGGGGCTATAGGGGATCGGCCCATGATCTCACACAGGGGAGCATATTCCAAATTGGTAAGACCGGCTCCATATTCACTATCCGGCAGAAACAGATTCCATAATCCTTCTGCCCTGGCCTTCGCCTTTAATTCCTCAAGAATGGGGGGAGGTTGCCAGCGATTTCGTTCAATCTGCTCGTAATAAATCCTCTCGTTGGGGTAGATATAGGCCTCCATAAACTCCATAAGTTGTTTCTGAAGCTTCTTGACTTTATCAGAATAATCGAAATTCATATAACCCTTCACATTTCTGTATCTGGTTTATTTGACTTTGATGGATCGGCCCTTCCTTTACCTGTCCTGAGCGCGTTGAAGAATGATCTTTGACTATCTGCTCTGGTGTAGAGGTTGAGGATTACCCCTCGACCCGACTCGAGGCAAACGGAGGAAGGAGTACCTTGTAAAGTTAGATTTGAAAAACCGTTCTCCCCTCTCCCCCTCCCTCCCCGTCCACGGGGAGGGAGGGGGTGAGGCGGGGAAGAGGGGAGAGAATAACCCAAAATTGACTTTACAAAGTAATAACATATCCTCCGATTATCAAAACCAAGATAACCAAGTACAGATCATTTTTTTAATAAAACTTTCCCCTCTCGGCTGCCCGAACCGCGATTCTACTCAGGAGAATTACACGTTGAAGCAAGTTAGCAAATCGTTCATCCTGCGTGTATCCTTTAACATAGCGATAGTAAATTTGCTGGACAATGACGGCGGTCTTGAAAAGTCCGAAACAATAGTAAAAAAGAAGGTTTGAGAGGTCACGGCCGGTTTTTCTGTTATAACGTTCGGCAAGCTCACATCGGGTCATGCTGCCCGGCCAGGTAGTTGGGCCCGGACCTCCGGCAGCCATCTGGTGAAACTCTTCATCATCGGCCTGGACCCAATATCCCAATGTGGTACCCAGGTCCGCCAGCGGATCACCAAGGGTACACATTTCCCAATCCAGCACGGCAACAATGCGGGAAGGATCTTGGGGGTCCAGCATGAGGTTATCGTATTTATAATCATTGTGGATGAGGGTGGCACCGCCCTGCCGGGGTATCCGTTCCATCAGCCATTTACTGATCTGGCCAATATAAGGAATCTCATCGGTTTGGGCATTCCTATAGCGCTGGATCCATCCTTCCACCTGTCGCCGGATATAACCTTCGGGTCGACCCAGGTCTCCCAGACCTGCGGCTTGATAATCGATACCATGCAAATCAGCAAGGTTATCAATGAATGATTCTGACATACGCCGAACGGTCTGGGGATCCAGGTGAAAACCGGGGGGCAGACTCTGGCGGAGAACGATCCCATACCTTCGTTCCATCAAGTAGAAGGGAGCCCCGAGGATAGAGGCATCCTCACAATACAGGAACGGACGTGGGGCCGGTGGATAAACCTTATACAGTTTGCTCAGCACCCGATACTCCCGGTTCATATCGTGGGCCGATTTAACCCGATTGCCGAATGGCGGGCGACGCAGTACCATTTCCTTTCCATTCCAGCGTAGAAGATAAGTCAAATTGGAGTGACCTCCGGGAAACTGCTCGACCCTAAGCGGTCCGGAGAAATCCGGTAGATGCTCTCGCAGGTAGGGCTCAAGGCGATGAAGATCTAATTCTTCACCCCTCCGAACAGGTTGTGTTTTATCCAGATACTCGATCATTACTCCTAAGGGTCTCTTATCCTCAGACCCCTTAATACCCTTTTACTTTCTTACATGAGAAGAACTACTTTACCGTATGTTTTTCGCTCTGCAAGGGCTCTTAAAGCGATAACGGCCTCAGATAGCAGATAGGTTTGGGAGACGACTGGTTTAATCTGACCGGCTTCATACATGGCAAGCAAGTTTGCCTGGGCCTTTCCCAGGAATTCGGGATGGTGTTCCACATAACCACCCCAATAGCATCCGATGACAGATATATTTTTAAGCAGAATCCGATTGGCTGCAAGGGTTGGAATACGACCGCCGGCAAAGCCGATCACCAGGAGCCGTCCTTCAACTGCGATACATTTGGTTGAGAGATCAAAGATATCCCCTCCTACGGGATCATAGATTACATCGGCTCCCCGTCCATCTGTGATCTTTTTGACCTCCTCCACCCAGTTTGTATCGCGATAGTTCAGGGCATGGTCAGCTCCCTGGCTTAAACAGAAATTCAGCTTATCCGGACTACCGGCTGTAGCAATGAGGTGAGCGCCCCAGGCTTTACCGATTTGCACGGCAGAGGTACCCACGCCTCCGGCGGCTGCATGGACGAGCAACCATTCTCCGGGTTTGAGGACCGTTCGATACTTCAGGGCATAATAAGAAGTTTGATAAGTAATAATCATTGCAGCGGCTTCTTCAAAACTCATCTTTAAGGGAATAGGAAAGGTCTTACCGGCTAAAGCCAGGGAGTATTCGGCATACCCACCGGTGGAGACCAGGGCCTGTACCCGGTCTCCAATGGAAAATTGGGTAACCCCGGGACCTATCGCATCAATTGTGCCTGCAACTTCTGCTCCAGGTATAAAAGGTAACGGTGGTTTCACCTGATACTTTCCCTGAATTTGAAGAATATCAAAAAAGTTGAGGGCTGCTGCCCGGTTCCGTATCCGAACCTCTCCCTGTCGAGGCTCCGGTCTTGGAATATCTACCAGCTTCATTTGCTCGGGTTCTCCCCAATCCTGCACTTGCCAGGCTCTCATTGATTAACCTCCTTTAGGTTTCTCCAATGTCGGATCAGGTAATTCTCCTGATACGGATTTGCTTTCAAAGGGAGTAGGGTGGGAATATTTGACTTTATCCTGGCCCCTGGGAGGCCGAAAAGAGAAAGAGGGATGAATCAGAAATGGCCTCCCTTCTGGATTCAAAAGCATACCCAACCCGGAGGCTTAAGCCATTAAGGCTACCCCATCCCCTGCCGGATCTGCACCACCTTGTAAGATTCCACGGGATTTATCCATCCAGATTCCATGCACACGGGCTACAGTCCCATAGCTCTTGACCGTCCGTTCCACCTGATTTCCCATTCTTTGCAGTTCTTCACAAACATCATAGGGAATCCTTGCCTCCAGGATAATTGGTCCGCGTTGACAATCAAATCGAGGAGCTACAATGGCTTCTACCAGGCTCATTTTATGATCGATGACATTCAGGATGACCTGAAGAACCCCCGTAATAATGCGGGCACCTCCCAGGGCACCCAGGATAAGAAAAGGTTCCCGTCCCTTCCAGACAATGGTGGGGCACATACCGGTCACACGACGTTTACCGGGGGCAATGGAATTTGCGCCGCCGGGTATGGGATCGAAGGCAATCATGGCATTATTGTAGGTAAATCCCAATCCCGGCGTAACCACGCCGGAAGACATACCCAAAGAATGGGTCAGGGCCACGACATTCCCGTCTTTGTCCAGGACGGACACATGGGTCGTATCCGGAGAATCGAAGACCGGTTTTGAAGTTGAAGAACTAGTTTTTGGATTCTGAATCTTCCTTCGACAATCGTCGGCGTATTCTTTAGAAATGAGTTTTTCTATGGGAACCTGGACAAAAGCAGGGTCTCCGACCCACTTATCCCGGTCAGCAAAGGCGATTCGCATGACTTTAGATACCAGGTCAATATATCGGGCAGTATTATGACCCAGCTTATCCAGATCGTATCCTTCTAATATATTGAGGATCTGGATCAAGGTAATTCCTCCACCGGGGGGAGGGTTGGTTTTAATGGTATATCCCCGGTAGGTGGTTCGTAGGGGTTCTGTAAAGACGACCTGGTAGTTCTGGAGATCTTTTTCCCGAATAAGCCCCCCGTTCTTTTCCATATCTTGTGAAATAGCCCGAGCTATATCGCCACGATAGAAGACGTCAGGACCTTCCTCGGCTATTCTCTCGAGGGAGTGGGCCATATCCTCATTGGTGAGTATCTCACCCTCCTCGTACCATTCTTGGGGGCCTTTGGTGTAAAGCCTGGCCGAGGCAGCCGTGGTTTGTATTCTTTCCCAAAAATTAACCCGCCCGGAATCTGTTTTACTGAGCCACCAGTTCTTTAAGCTCGGAGTAACCCGAAACCCTTCCCTTGCATAGCGAATGGCCGGTTGAATGACTTCCTTCCAACTCCAGGTTCCGTACCGGTTTAATCCTTCGTAAAGTCCCAGGACGGTTCCGGGTACGGCAATCGAAAGATATCCTACGTCGTTAACATTCCCTTTGAGGAGATAGCCAAAACCGTCCTTAGCCATTCCAATAACCAAATCCTTCCACATATCCGGAGATGCCAGGTAAGGGGCCGTTGCATGAAAATCGATCATTTTTTCTTCTCCGGTCCTGGCCATATGAACCTGCATCGTTCCAAAACCCCCTATACCACACATCTGGGGATCCACCACGCCCTGAACCAGTGCGGTGGTAACCGCTGCATCCATGGCATTTCCGCCTTTTCTTAACACCTTAATTCCTTCCTCAACCGCAACGGGTTGAGGAGCTACAATCATACCCTTCATATCCCAAGTTCCTTTCTGATCTGATATCCTCACTTTTCCCAGAGCTTATTGTATTCCTGCTTCACCGGATCGCTTCCCGGGTAAGTCTTCCCTATTCCCCTGGAAAGAGCTTAAATCTACCGGGTTCATCTTAAAGCGACGCTCCAAAACTCAAATTCCCGACTGGGATGCTCTCCCTTCTTATAGAAAATGGCATAATTGAGGGTTTGCCAGGAGGTAAACAGAACCCTATCCCTTCCAAATTTATTTCGGGTATGTACGCTGCGCCATGTTCCTGTGTTGAAATAAAGTTTTTCGATTCCGTTAATACGATCCATAGACAAAAGGCGACTTTGATGGGTATGCCCTGAAACAATATATTGAATCGGATCCAGTCGTATAAAATCCTCATTATAGGCCTCTCGAGGATGCCGATCTTCCCCTCGAATAAACTGGCTCATGGCTTTAGATAAAGGTATCTGCTTTCCAACGAAGGTTTTAGAGGAAAAAGCGGTTGTTTTCAGCAAATCTTTTAATCGATCCGCTTCATCCAGAGGGGCCCAACTATGGTGGGTTTTATACCACTGTTGCACATAGGCCAGGTTGTTAAACTGGTCTACAAGATCATCCCAACACCTCTTGATAGCCTTTGCTAACTCCGGCGTAGTGGACTCATCGGCTACAGCAGATATCCAATTGGGTACCTCCAAAAGAGGTCGAACATCTTCAATTTTCCTCAATTTCTGGAGGATCTTTTCATCGACTTTCTCCCCCAGCGTCTTCACCAGTGCTTGTGGAAATCGGCTGATTAACTCGATAGCCACAGCATCTCCTATGGAAGGCGCATCATAATCCCCTTCAAAGTGATAGGTATCATACTCATGACCATGGCGGGCAAAGACATGATATTCTTCCCTTCGAATGAAGGAAGGAAACCGTTCGGTCGGGTTGTGGTTTAGCTGAAGCTCTTTACAGACCTTTTCTCGCAAACTCTCATATCGATTGATAAGCCAGTCATGATCTCCAAGAATATACCCGATTTTAATATTTACCTCATCGGACCGGGGTGTATCTGCCAGATAGGTAATCAGCTCCTGGTTTTCTTGAAAGATACGGTTTAAAATGTCTTCTACAACTTTAAATTGTTCTTCTCCTTTCTCAAACCATGGTTTGGCTTCTTCCGGACCTTCCAGCCATCTCGTGGAGTGAAGAAGATCTAAAAGATCTCCTACGATGACCAGCTCGATTTCTTTGATACTAAAATTCTGGGCAATCTCAAGGATTTTATCCCAGAAATTACTAAAGGTCGTCACATCCACGTTATACCGACCGGTGGAACCGTCAGTAAGATGTAAATCACTGATACAAACCAGCATGCCTGTCCCCCTTTTAAGCCTTTCAAGTTGGTTTAAGTTAAAATGTTTTTACCTTGAAAAAACTGTTGCGTCAATAAAAAAGTTATGAAATAAGAAGGTATGACGGTTGAAGATTTTAAAGTGGTCGGGTTAACCGGTGGGATTGCCAGTGGAAAAAGTACTGTGTCTCACATTTTCCGTTCTCTGGGCGCTCAGGTTATCGATGCCGATGTCCTGGCCAGACAGGTTGTAGAACCTGGAAAACCGGCCTGGCAGGATATCGTAAATTCTTTTGGAAGGGATATTCTCCTTCCCGACGGGAGCATTGACCGGAAAAAACTTGGGGCTATTGTTTTTCAAAATCCGGCTAAACGGGAAGTTCTCAACCGGATTGTTCACCCCAGAGTTTTTGAAGAGGAAAAACGTCTTTATCAGGAACTTCGCCGTCAATATCCCGAGGCTTTAATTATTGTAGACGCGGCCCTGTTGATTGAATCGGGATCATATCAACGATTCCATAAGCTCATTGTTGTTTATGTAGACGAGCAGACCCAATTGCATCGGTTGATGCTTCGAGACGGTATCTCAGCCGAAGAGGGCTGGGCCCGTATCCGCTCTCAGATGCCCTTATCGGAGAAAGTTAAGTATGCGGATTATGTCATAGACAATCGAGGTTCCCTGGAGGAAACGCGAAGACAGGTAGAGGAGGTTTATAAAAAGTTAATGGACCTAGGGACCCCCGGACAGGCCTCTCCCTCTTCTAGGATCCCGTGCCCTCCATAGCTTTCTCCACTTCTATTAAACTCTCTTCGAGGATAGCTAAGGCCACATCGGCCTCATGGCGAGAGATAATAAGAGGGGGAGCAAGGCGGATTACACTTAGACCACATCCCAGAATCAGCAGGCCTTTTTCAAAACACTTATGGATGAGCTTGTCCCTTTGTTGGATTGCCGGAGTTTTGGTTTCTAAGTTTTGAACCAACTCTATACCGATCATGAGTCCCATACCCCGGACATCTCCAATTAAAGGATGTTGGATTTGTAGTTTTTTCAAATTATCCAGCAGGTAGGCTCCCACATCGGCGGCATTTTGCATAAGTCCGTTTTCTAATAGCTCGATGGTAGCCAATGCTGCCTCGCAGGCAACGGGATTCCCACCAAAAGTACTGGCGTGGGAACCGGGTCCCCAATCCATAATGGACGCCGAGGCGATCATGACTCCCAGAGGGAGACCGGAAGCGATTCCTTTGGCCGTTACCACAATATCGGGCTGGACTCCGTAATGCTCAATGGCGAACATTTTACCGGTACGACCCATACCAGACTGGACTTCGTCTACAATATAGAGAATTCCATACTTTTGGGCCAGCCTGGAAAGGTTCTGATGAAAGTTGAGCGGAGGGACCACATAACCGCCTTCTCCCTGGATGGTTTCGACGACAATACCGGCTACTTCCTCTGCGGGAAGGATGGTTCGAAATAAAACCTCTTCAATCCATTCGGCAGAATCTATCCTGCAGCTTTCCGGATTTGAGTTATAGGGACAACGGTAACAATAACCATAGGGAGCTTGAACAACTCCTGGAATTAAAGGACCGAATCTTTCTCTTTGGACTACTTTGCTACCGGTTAAGGATAAGGATCCATAGGTTCGCCCATGAAATCCTCCCAAAAAGGAGATAAAATATTGGCGTCGTGTATGGTATCTGGCCAATTTCATGGCAGCTTCGATACCTTCGGTGCCGGAATTTCCAAAATAAACCTTAGCCGGTCCTCGCCCTGGAAAGAGTTGAGCTAATTTTTTAGCCAATTCGATCTGGGGTTGATAGTAAAAATCGGTTCCAGACATGTGAATGAGCTTTTGGGCCTGTCTGGTTATCGCTTCTACCACTTTTGGATGGCAATGGCCGGTTGAGCAGGTAGCGATCCCGGCGGTAAAGTCCAAAAATCGATTTCCGTCTACATCTTCAACCACGAACCCTTCGCCTTTTTCGGCTACTAAGGGGTAATATCGCGTATAAGACGGGGATACAAATCGGTGATCTTCTTCTATCAACCTCCGGGCTTTAGGACCTGGAAGCTGGGTTTTTATCTGAGGGTAAAAATTTTGTTCCATATAACTAGAAGCAAGAAGCAAGAAGTAAGAAGTAAGAAGCAAGAAGCCGAGTTTCTTGCCTCCTGCCTCTTGCCTCTTACTTCTAGTCTCCAGTTTCTATCGGTAAGGTCTTTCCGGACGCCGTTCTCCTGGAAATCTATTGGGAAATCCCATACGCGGGAAAGGTCTTCGATCGGGATAGGGCACTCCCAGACGTTTAAGGGTTACAAATACTTCGGTTGCTTTTCCATCAACGACTTCAATGGTCCGTGTAACCGTCTCAAATCCATCCTTTCGGACCATTAGCCGATAAGTTCCCGTGGGCAAATCTTCAATAGTCAGAGGGGTCTGGCCTCGATAGGTTCCGTCTAAAGAAACCTCGGCTCCAGAACTTGAGGAATTTATAATAAGGGTTCCCATGTTCTCAAATCTCTGGAAAACCGAAACCGTATCTAAAGGATTCACGGTAATCAATTGAGAAATCGGGGGCGCATCCTTGTAAATGAGTTTGAGTTCATGTCGGCCGGCCGGGACCTGGAATTCGATGAGAGGGGTGATGCCTATTAACCTTTCATTGAGATAAACCGAAACATTTTCCGGTATGGTGCGAACGGTTATAAATCCGAAACCCATGGGTTCTGGTATCCGATTTCTATCGGGGCGTCCCCGCTCGGTACGGTCTCCCAGGCCCCCTTTCTGTTCTGCCGCTTTAATTTCGCCCCATAAAGAAAACCTATCGGAGCGTATACGTTCTGAAGACTCTTCGGAATTGCCTTTCAGTTCTGAGACCTTCATCTCCCCTGCCGGGGAAGGTTTATCCCCTGGGCGGGAGCCCGTTCCTTTATCTTTCTTAGGAATTGGAGTGGCGGCAATAGTTTTGTCCAACCCGGCAGAAGCCTCCTCTGTCGGCTTTGGGGAAAGCTTAGGTTCTGGAGGTCGGGTGGAAGAGTCTTTGCGATCTGAACTTCCAGAATCTGAACCCCGGGCAGCTTGTTGCATAGACTCTGCCTTGGGAGTCTCGGTAGGTAGTAAAGGAGGAGATTCCTGTTTTGCAGCAACCTTTCCAGTCGGTCCTTCCGTTTTAAGATGGATGATTTCTGAAGAAGGGGTTAGAGAAGGGGTTTTATAAAGCGTAAAGATTAAAAACGTCGTAGCACTCACAATCCCCATCAGTAAAGCCAGCAAAAACAAAGTGAGAGAGCCGCGCGCACTCCGTATAGGATCGCTCTTCTTTAAGTCAATAATTAAAGGTTCGTAATCCTTCATTATAAGCAAAATAAATAAAAAGGATAAGCTTGTGGAAGTAGAGAAAAATAGATTCCCTCTCTACACATTCCTACTTCCCCATGCTTTCCTCCTTGCATAGTCCTTTTAAAAGGCGATAGTTCGCGGGCCTTCGGGTTTTCGATCGGGATCGAGCTGAATCATAAATTCCGTATCTGCTTTGTCAAAGTGTTTGAGGATCACGGGTATTTCGGCTTTTTTCTTTTCCTTTTCCAGGGTTTCCAGGAGGTTTAAATAATTCTGGGCCTTCTGATATTGACTATCCAGTTCCAGAGCCTTTAAAAAGTTTTCCCTGGCTCCGGCCCAGTCGCCTTTTTCTCTCAAAATCCATCCCAAATTAAAGTAAAGTTCTTTGATTCGGGGCTTTAAAGCCACGGCCTTTTCAAAATTGGCCAGGGCCTGGTTATAATTTCCGGCATATAGATATATGCTTCCCAGATTGTAATAAATGACCGGGTTCATAGGTTTTTGTCTGAGGACAAATTCAAGCTCTTGAATGGCCTCCGGGTATTTTTCTTCAGAAGCATATGCAAGTCCAAGACCATAATGCGCATCCAGTAAAGATTTATTTTTTTCCAGGGCTTTCTGAAACTGAGCAATGGCCTTATCGGCCTCTCCTGTTTGGAGATAGGAAACGCCGGTATTATAGTAAATGATGGCCAGATTGGCTTCCCGATCTTTCAGGAAGATAAAGATTAAAACCCCCGCCAGAATCATGGTCACAAGAGGAATTAAAATCGGCAGCATTTCAATCTCCCACAACCTCAATGACAATAACTGTGATATCATCGATTAACCCATTCTCGGTGGCTTTTCTAACCAGCTTTTTACAAATATCTTCAGCATCCTGAGAGTTTAAGACAATCGATTTCATCTTAGATACCGATACCGATTTGGTTAAACCATCGGTCGCCAGGATAATATAGTCTCCGGATTTGATAGCCAGTTGGCCCAAATCGATTTTCACGTTTCGGGTAAATCCCAGGGCCTGTTCCAAAATGCTACTGTCTTCTTGTTCAGCTTCTTGCGCACTTAATTTTCCTTCTCGAAGGTATCGGGCGACCAGCGTATGGTCATAGGTTATCTGTTCCAACCTTCCCGTAGCACCCGTAATAAGATACAGTCGACTATCTCCTACATGTCCGTAATAAAGCCAACCCTCTTTAAGTACCACTGCCGTAAGGGTCGTGCCCATTCCCTTATAGGCCGCGTTACGATAGGCAGTTGCTAATATTTTCTCGTGGGCATTCTGAAAAAGAGCTTCCAATCTGTTTAGAGGGGATAAATTAAAATTGGGTTGAGTGTAATACTCTTTCAGTGTGGTTACAGCCAATTTGCTTGCCACCTGACCCGCCGCATGACCACTCATTCCATCGGCCACAGCGTAGAGGATTCCACACCGCGTCAAAAGATCTTTAGGAAGACCCAGTTCTGTACTTACCAGATAACTGTCTTCATTGAAAGCCCTTTTTGGTCCCGGCTGACTACTCACGTAACTTTGAAAAGAAAGCAAGCTTCGTCGTCCGCTATCCGTTGTCCGTTATTTGATACCGTAACAAAAAACAACAGACAACACACAACGGATCTTCATTGATACCTGGCACAAACTGCCAAATTATTTCGTACAATTGGACTGGTCCCTTCTACCGCCTTTAAAAGACGCTCAAACTCTTCCGTAGCCTTTTTAATCTGACCGGACATAAAGGTACAGGCGGCTAAGTTGTTACGAATCTTCAAAATATAGGTTTCTCGTGCTTTAACCGAAAGAACCTGGGATTGTTGCATCAGGATAGTTTCGGCTTTGAGAAATTTATCCCTTGCCAGGGTGAAAGAGCCCGAGTGAAAGAGCGTCGCACCGGACCCCAGACAGACCTTCAAATACAAGTCCAGGTGAGTCTGCAAGTGTCGGATCATCCGCTCCCTAAAAAGGGGATCTTCATCCTCGCTTTCCAAAGCGATTTCATCAAAATGCCGTTCGAGATGTTTGAAGTCCCGGAGAGCCGCCTCCCAATCCCCTTTTGAGAAATGTTTTTTTGCCTGTTTCATCAAATAGGAGAAAAGGGCCGTAAGAATTTCCTCTGCTTTTGGACGTTCCGGTGGGAATATGGATAAGGTATTGGTAAGAAGCTCGGCCAGTGTCTGAGAAAACCCTTGCTTATCCAGGAAATTTTTGTAGTTCTCCATTCTTTGAACATATTTCCGGATAATACTTCCGTATTCCTGTTTCATTTTGATGAGCTGCTTGATGAGTTCGGCCTTATGGGTCTTGATATCTACACCGGCCGGCGGAGTAATCTCGGGCAACTCAGCGTAGTAATCATAAATAAATTCTTTCAATTGATTGGACTCATCGGGGTTGTCAAAAAAAGTTTTCCCCGTGATCATTTCATAAAAAATAGCTCCAATAGAAAAAATATCGGCTGTTTCGAAACTCCCCATTTTACTTTTTCGCAGAGTTCGGAATTTTTTGATTCTAAGTCGGGTAGGGGATACTTCTGGAGCCGAATAGATTTCCCCTCCAAAGATAACCGTGCCGGACCGCCTTGCAGCTTCCCGCATACCTCCCATATCCAACAGAATCAGATTATCTCCGTCCATTTTAATGTTATCTGGAAAAATATCTTGATGGTACTCCCCCCGCTGGTGAATACTATAAACTGCGGAACAGAGCTGGAAGAGTGCAAGCACGGCAAGGTCTTGTTCCAAATTTAGCTCGATCTTATACTTACTGGAACCCAACCGGTCTCCGTGCACATATTCCATAACAAAAAACAGGTAAGGATCCTGGTCTGTAAATTCGTAAGGTTTGTCGACCAGGTTGGCTATATTCGAGCGTCTGGCATACTTGCTGAGCGCACGAACTTCATCCTGCCAGAGTTTTAATTGAAGATCCCGGGGCAAATTGGGTTTAATGACTTTAATACAAACTTCCGCTCCATTTCGATGAGAATCTTTAGCTTTATAAAGCCTGCCAAAGCCGCCCTCTTCATAGTGCATTTCGGTAATGTCCTGATAGCGGCCTTTGGATTTTGCAGTAATAAAAGCCTCGATAGTCATAATTCCTCATAGGTCTTTTCAAAAAACCCGTCTTTAATCCTTTTAACAGGTTTATACTTTATCTTCTCAAACTCTTCGGTTCTTTAGGCTTCTGAAGCGTTGGATGCTCGGAAGGTTTAAGAGTTTCAACGTTATCCGGGAGAAATTGATCGTGGTAGAGCAACACGGTTTTTTCCCAAATATCTCGGGCAACCATCACAGGTTCTCGGGAGATGATGGCCCCTTTTTCGATGACAAGGGCAATGGCTATCTTAGGGTTTTCTATGGGGGCTACACTCAAAAACCAGGCGATGTTGGATTTTTTTCCGTTTTCCCCCTGGACTTCGGCAGTACCGGTTTTCCCAAATACATGGTGTTTTAAAGAGTAGTAGGGAATTTTACTCAGGGAGATCCGAATGGCCGTCCCCTCCTGAACGACTTTTTGCATCATAGGCTTCAAGGCTTCAGCCGCTTCCCTAGAGAGAACCCGTTTTTTATCCGGGTAGTGGAAATATTTTATCTGCCCGGTTTCCCCGTCCTGGATTCCTTTGATCAGGTGGGGATAAGGGCGCAAGCCGGAGTTTCCAATGGTCATAGCTACCAAAGCCATCTCCAGGGGGGTCGCCTGGATCTCCCACTGTCCAATCCCCATTCGGGCCACCTTTGACATCTGGAGATCTTCCTCCGGGAGGGGTACCTGGCTTTTAAGAGCAAATAGAGTATCCCCTTCTTCACGGTTGATACGTCCGATGGCTTTTACATCCCCTTCAAATACCGATAAAGGTAAAAGATCGTCCTGTTGATTGAACCCGTATCGCTCGGCATACTGGGTAATAAGGTCACTTCCAGCCTTTAGAGCCAGGAAAGCAAAGGCATTATTACAAGATTGGGCCAGAGCATCTTCCAAATGCAAGGGTCCTCCATGCTTTCCACCTCGAAAGTCCGGTATGGGTTTACCGATACGGACCCCTTCAAAACTACTCAAAACTCCGGTACAGTAAAATCCTCCAGCCCCATCTCTAATCAAGTAATTTTTATTTTCCCACAGGAACCGATCTTTGTTCTCAAGGGCCAGGGAGGACATGATGAGTTTGAAGGTTGATCCCGGCGGATAGGTTTTGTGAAAGGCTCTATTGATAAAAGAGCTATTCCAGTTATCTAAAGAAGATTCTTTTAAGGCAGCCAGAATACTATGGATATTGTGAGGATTATAAGTTGGAAGGCTCACAGAAGCCAGAATCTCTCCGTCTGAATTGATGGCAACCGCAGCACCCCGAAAGACAGCTTCTTTGGAATATTCCTCGCTCTCTACATCAGGACCTTCATCCTTCATTTCCGGCTCATCGGGTTTCTGCTTTCCCTCCTCTACCCGCCGATTTAATTCATCCAGTTTTTTCTTCAGAGCTTCATAAATAATCTGCTGAAGATCATCATCTAAAGTCAGAATGAGGTTGTTCCCTACCCGCCTGTCTGACCTGGAAGTAAACATATACCAGGGTTTCTTACGCTCTTCCCCGAGTAATACCTGATCAAAAATATCCTCCAGATTTGCTTTAAAATTACTTCGGGGATAATCATAGCCGATCACATGGACCAGCTTTTCCCCTAAAGGATAATATCGGGTCTGTCCCCCGTCTTGGGCCTTTGGTCTATCGGGATCAGACTCTTTATTTCCGGCTAGAAGTCCTGAACCTCCCTTTTGATAAGTAAAACTTAAGTCTCCTATCTCAAAGGTTTCCCCGTCCGCCAATTCCTTCTCTTCTGTACAGGTATAATTGGGTAACAGACTTGAACCGGGAAATTCTCCATCTGTTACCCCATCCGACGGGAGTGGAGGGGGCATATGCCGGGTCCCAGCTTGTCCAGACGGCCGGCTGAATAAACAACCCAATGCCAATTTAACCTGGTTTGCTATTCGTCTGACAATGATACGCTCCTTCGAGGTCGGGGGAGTTTTGGGGATCTCTGTCGTAAGGTCGGGTTTTAAACCCCTTCCTACCCCAGGGATAAATAAATAGCCACTACCCACATATATCTTACTCTCCAGGGGTTTATTTAGATTGATTTCAAGTACGGTATTCGGATCGTCATAATCTATCAATAAGAACTGGACAGGTCCTTTGATTGGGACCGCATTGGCCCCGGCTGAACTTTGACTGACCAGTTGAACCTTTTCCAATACCTGGGGATTGGATAAAATCAATCGGGGGAGCGTCTGTTGATCCCGATCATATATTACACCCCTTCGGACCAGAAGTTCCTTCTGAAGTTTATGGGGATTGGATAGTCGGGCTGCAAAATTATAAATTCCTTTTAGCTCATCATCTTTTATGATAAAGTTCTCCAGTTCGGTGCCGTCAAACACGTGGGGATCTTCTTGATTTCGATTAAAAGGTCTTTTCCATCGGAGTCGGGAGCCCTCTTTAGGGGAAAATCGAAATACCCCTTCTAGGAGTTGCTTTTCTCGCTTGGTAAGCGCATCAAACTCCGGTGCCATGAGTTTTCCTTCTTTTGTAAAACCTTTAACCCGTAGAAAACTCAGAAAGGATTCTTCTCCTTCACCTTCTTGCGTCCATCTTTTTCTTTCTGCCCCTTCGCTTCGGTCCGAGGTAGGTTTCTGGGTCTCGTGTACGAGATAAATAAGCCGGGCTTCAATACACCTTCGAACATTCTCCAGGAATTCTTCATCCACCAGGGCATCGGGAATATATCCTCCCGGGATGGTATCTGAACCGCTTAAAATCGTGCGTTTATCAAGATAAACTCGAAAACTTGGGGTGAGACCTCGAAGGATCTTCAATTCGACTCCCCTTCCAGTTCTACCGGGAACAAACTGAAGGATGGTTTCACCGACCCTGATTTTATCTCCCATTTTAAGGGGCTGCTTATTGCGAACAGAACTCCAACCCTGGGTATCCCCATGATCAATCTCGATACTTTTTTTACCCCGGTTTTCAATGAAAAAACTTAAGGGAGCTGTTGCTTCGGAGGTTCCTTTTATGGGAAAAATCCAGAACTGAACCGGTTCAAAGAAGGTATCCGAAACCACAATATCATTAGGCTTCCATTTATTTTCCTCCTCCGGACGAGGGGACCGCCCGACCGATATTTTTTTTGAATTGAGCAGACGCTCATTTAGATAATACCCCACAACTTTAAGCTGAGGTAACCAACCGTGGGTATCCCTGAGCTGAAGAATGGTATGACCCAGGATAAACTGATCACCTTCCTTTAAGAGAAGAGCCCGGTTCACCTCCTGGCTATTGAAGAATACTTTTCCATGGAGGGGTTTCAGATAAAAGGAGCCATCTTCATAATACACTTCTGCATGGCCACTGGCTATGGAAGGATCTCGAATCAGTACAAACTCTGTATCCGGTTGCGGATGCAGCGAGAAGAGCCATTTACTTATAAACCAGACAAACAAAATAAGTCCCAAGGCCAGCCAGATCAAATTATGGGACATCCGGTTTAATCGGAAAAGCTCAATAATCCGATGCTCCAGGCTTAAAAAAGCAAGCTCTATCTTTCGATACATAAAATCTTTGGAGTCATTATTTCAGTTTTCAAACCTATGGGATATGCAGGGACTCATCTGGAATGTATGGGGCCTCTCTCCCGGCCCAGGTCTTGGATAAATAACATTTGTTTTTACCTATGTTACCACTTATCCCATAAGGGTTCAAGAAAAATCTGATGGAATTCTCAAGTTTTGACAGAAGATGAACCTGGTAGGAGCGGCCTGTTTATAGTAGGACAGGGTCCCCCCGCTGATGAAGCGCGGTTCCCCATCCTTTATACCCCTTTTCAATACCGATGGGGATAAAGCCCGGTCCTGAAGTATGGAAAAAAATAGAAAGTTTCTTTAAAACCCTGAGGATTAGGGAAGGTGACAGGTCTGGCAGGGTTAAATCATGTTTTTGTCTCGAAACTCAGGGTATCAGGATGGTTCGGTTATAGGTGAACTGATCTGGAGTTAAAAGGGGATCACCCAAATACCCGCTGAAAAATAAAATCTACCCTTTGGAGATGGTGTTCCAGGTTGAAGCAGGCTTCGATTTCCTCTTCAGTCAGGTGGGTGCGAATATCAGGATCTTCCAAAATCAATTTCTTAAACTCAACACCTCGATCCCAGACTTGCATGGCGTTTCGTTGAACCAGTTTATAGGCCCTTTCCCGGGATAAGCCTTTAGTGGTAAGGAGGAGCAGAAGGCTTTCAGAAAAAATCAAACCACGGGTTAATCCTAGATTTTTCTTCATATTCTCAGGATATACCCTCAGATCTCGAAGGATTCTTGTAAAGTGCGTCAACATATAGTCAAGGAGAATGGTACTGTCGGGGAGGATAATCCGTTCTACCGAGGAATGGGAGATATCCCGCTCATGCCACAACGGGATATCCTCTAAAGCTGCCACAACGTATCCGCGAACGACCCGGGCAAGACCCGAGATTTGCTCACAAGAAACAGGATTCCGTTTATGAGGCATGGCCGAAGAACCCTTCTGCCCCTCATAAAAAGGTTCTTCAACTTCTCTGATTTCGGTCTTCTGGAGCCCTCGAATCTCCGTGGCAAATTTATCCAGAGAACTGGCAATAAGGGCAAGGACCGATACAAATTCCCCATGCCGATCCCTTTGAACAATCTGGGTTGAAACCGGAGCCGGAGTTAACCCGGCTTTCTGGCACACATAAGCTTCCACAAAAGGATCTATATTCGCGAAAGTGCCTACGGCACCAGATATCTTTCCACAACTGACCATTTCTTTAGCCCGTCGAAGCCTTTCTTGATTCCTTTTCATCTCAGTATACCAAACGGCCATTTTCAGACCAAAGGTAATAGGCTCTGCATGAATCCCGTGGGTTCTTCCTATCATAAGGGTATCTTTATGTTCCAGGGCCCGGCTCTTTATCACCTCCAACAGGTGTTGAATATCATTTTCTAAAATTTCCGAAGCCTGTTTCAATTGAATCCCCAGCGCAGTGTCAATCACATCGGAGGAGGTCAATCCAAGATGGAGATAGCGGGCATCTTCTCCTACAAACTCCCCCACATTGGTTAGGAAAGCGATCATATCATGCCTTACTTCCTTCTCGATTTCTTCAATCCTTTTGACATCAAACTTAGCACGCTCTCGAATCCGGTTTACCGCTTCCTGAGGAATTTTTCCCAATTCCGCCAGGGCTTCACAGACCAGAATCTCCACCTGTAACCAGGTCTTAAATTTATTTTCTTGAGTCCAAAGCTGTCCCATTTCAGGGCGGGTGTAACGTTCGATCATAACATCCTTGGTGCTTGATTTTATTCGTTCCTAAAGGACTGCAAAAGTATCGATTTACCTAGCCTAGCATTCGGGTATAGTTACCGAGTCCTATTACTCGAGCCACCTCAGCAATGGTTGTCACGCCTTGTAAGGCCTTTCCCAATCCATCATTCATAAGAGTAACGGTCTCAGGTGAATAGAAGATTTTTTTGAGGGTTACCTCGGAAAGCAAGGAAGATAGGGATTCCTTGGATTCGGCGATCAATCTGGACCTGACTTTATCATCCATGACCAGCAACTCGAAAATAGCCGTTCGTCCTCTAAAACCCGTATGCTGACACTTCTCACAGCCATCACTTTTATAAAGGACGAAATCCGTAATCCCTAAAAGCTGTTTGATGCGTTCTTGGGTTCGTGGAGAAGGGGTATAGGCACTTTTGCAGTGATCGCATAAGCGGTTCACCAACCGTTGGGTAAGGACGGCATTCAAAGAGGTAAGTAAAACGTGAGAATTTCTCAGCAATTCCAGAAAATAAGAGAGGGCTGCCAGGGAGCTATCCAGTGTGGATCGAATAAAAATCTTGGCATAAGAAGAATTCTCATGAAAGAGTAATTGAGCCGATTGAGGATCGACCACTCTATCTACGTATAAAACATCTGGATTTTGGTCCAGGATATCACTGAGGCCTGTTATATAGTTTGCTTCGTATTTATTTTCCGGCTCGGTCTGAAAGACCCCTTGTAACTGGTATCGTATGGGACTCTCGTAGGTTACAATAGCCCTTTTTTCCGAGATAAGCTCCTTCAAGGCAGTATAGATGGTTGTTGTTTTTCCGTTGCCCGGAGGGCCTGAGAAGAGAATAATCCCTCGGGGATAAGAGAGCACTTCCTGGAAAGACTTATACATGCTGGGAGAGAATCCCAGGCGATCCAGGCTCCAACTCGAATCAAAACGTCTCTGGATATGAAGGACCACCCGGATTAAATCCCTATAGGGAAAGAAGTGAGAAGTAATGGGAATCTCACTTTGCTGGTAAGGAAACTTAAAAAAACCTTTTTGAGGGCATCCCCATGTCATGGGATCTACCGAGGAGAGTTCTTTAAGTTCCCGGATTAAGGGCCTGAATAAATCTCTGGATAAGGTGGATAAAATCTCCAATTTACCGGAGATTCGGACTTTAATTTCAAAACCTCGTTCATTTAATTCCAGGTGAACATACTCTGCCCCCTTTTCGATAGCTTTAGAAAGCTCCCGGTTTAAAATCTGATCCTTCTCATCTTTTCCAACTATCAAGGGTTTGTCGGTTTTATCTGAAACTGTTTGATCCGAACTACAGGTTTTGAACTCCTCGTCGGGAATAACCGGAGAGATTTCAGGTGCAGGTTGATCCACCTGAAAAGTTAAAACTTCTGGAGACTCCCCCGAGGTTATCCCAGCTTTAGAAGCCTTTTCAGAAGGTATTCCGGGAGCGCTCTCGACCTGGGATTCCGACGGGTTTAGAGCATAGGTAAAGGGAAGATCCTGGTCCGGCAGGGAAGAATCTTCCCGGGAAAGACCCTCAGGAGATCGTAACATCAAATAACTATCTCTATCCAGCCGCTTCCCCCGGTATTCATGGGAAGTTTGCTCAAGGGTAGCCTTCTCTTCTTCTTTTTGGGCCCGGTTGAATAAATCCTCGAGAGCTCTATCGATGGAAGTTTCTGGCGCAACGACCGCAGTAACCCTCAAATTTGTAATAAACTCTACCTCCCGAATAGTCGAGTAATCATTAGGTTTGGTCATGGCTACAATCAGATTTTTATCTTTGATTTGTAATGGAACGATATGCTTTTGATAACAGTATTCTTTTGGGAGGATACGGGCCATCTCTACTTTAATAGAATAATTCCCCAAATCGATGGAAGGTACTTTATAAATGTTGGCAAGTATCTGACCGAGGTTGCGAGTACGGAGGTATTTCAACTCGACGAGGATCGACCCCAGTTTCTTGCCTGTCATTTCCTGGATTTTGAGGGCCTGTCGAAGTTGATCCTCGGTAATTAAACCTTTTTCTAAAAGAATTTCTCCAATTCTGAATTTAGCCATAATTTTCTGAAATTCGGGATTTTTAAAGTATCGGTATCAATCTGATAAGTATAACCTGTTTTTTCTTTCACCTATTAAATTGCTACCATGGATACAGATCTTAAAAAAACCTGGCTTATGTCCTATTTTTCTCTTCAAGCCTGGTATTATATCTGGTATAGTAGTAGACGAGGATTTTAACAAAAAGGTTTAAAGGGAAAAATTCCGATTAAAAATGTCCAGGCTCTGGGGGCGAGGAATTTAAACCATTTCCATGATTACTCCTGCAATATCATAGAGAGGGACGACCTTATCTACGATTCCTGTATTAATGGCTACTTGAGGCATTCCAAAGACCACACAAGTACTTTCATCTTCTGCAATGGAAAGCCCTCCGCTCTGTTTGATTTTTTGAAGGCCCTGGATTCCGTCTCTCCCCATACCTGTTAAGATAACACCTAAGCTGCGCTCGCCATAAATATCTGCTACGGAACTAAAGGTAATGTCAATGGAAGGAATATGAATGATATCGGAAGGTTCACGATGAATTCGGGTCGTAACTGCATGTTTCTTTCTTTCCAGACTCAGGTGAAAACCCCCCGGGGCGACAAGGGCTCTTCCCGGTTTGACCAGGTCTCCTTCTTTGGCTTCTTTGACCTCAATCTGGCTGTTGCGATTTAAGCGGTCTGCCAGGGACTCCGTAAAACCCGGCGGCATATGTTGAACGATGAGGATGCTGGCCGGAAAATCTGCCGGCAATTTAGGGATAATTTGATGAAGGGCGGTCGGTCCCCCCGTTGAAACACCGATACATACGCAATCAATCCGGAGGGGCTTCTCCTTTCGCGTAACGACTTTGACCTCTTGTTGGGATATGGTGGGTTGTATCACCCGGTCCTGTAAGGCCTTCCCTTTAAGGGAAGCCGCGGTAATGACTTTATTGATCAACTCTGTTTTTATCTGGAAGAGTTTTTCGGAGGCAAATTCGGTGGGTTTCAAAATAAAGTCTACGGCCCCACGCTCCAGGGCCATTAAAGTTTCTTTGATAACCTCTGGATTTAAGGAACTAACCACAATGATGGGAGTCGGCATTTCCTTAATGATAACATCCAGGGCTTGAAGCCCGGTCATATTCGGCATGACAATATCCAAAGTGACCACATCGGGTTTTAATCTTTGGATTTTTTCCAGGGCTTCTCGCCCATCCCAGGCTGTTCCAATCACCTGAATCCTGGGATCCTGTTCCAGGATTTTGGTGAGGGTTCTTCGGGCAAACGCCGAGTCATCTACAACAAGAACTTTTACTTTGGAATTCATTCCAACTCCCATCTTTCAAGGATTTAAAACCTTAGAAAGGTTACCGTTTTCTTAACCAACCTTTTCATATCCCAGGGCATTTTTAAAATGCTTTAATTTGAAAAGATCCGTAAAGTCCATCAGGGATTCCGAATGCCCCAAGAATAAATATCCGTCTTTTTTTAAAGATTTATGAAATTGCGTGATAACCTCCTGTTTAGATTTTTTATTGAAGTATATGATTACGTTACGACAAAAGATCACATCAAAAAGGGGGAGAAATGTCAATTTATTTCTATCCAGTAAGTTCATGCAGGAGAAATTCAGAAGGGATTTTACTTCGCTTTTTATTACATACTTATCTCCCTTGGGGGTGAAGTACTTTTCCCTATAAAAGACCGGCATGGTTCGAAAGGACGATTTCATATATTCCCCGATTTTTGCCCTTTGAATGGCCTCCTGACTGATATCATTTGCAAAAATTTCCAGACTGAAGCCCCTTTGGTGGAGTTCCTGTTCCAGAATAAGTATGGCGATGGAATAGGGTTCCTCTCCTGAAGAACATCCTGCACACCAGATTCGGATTGGACTCGGATCCGATTTTTTATTCAAAATCTCCGGAATGACCTCTTCAACCAGGGCTTTCAATTGACCTTCTTCTCGAAAGAAATAGGTTTCCCGGATCGTTACAAGATTCATAACAATTTTAAGTTCCTGATCGCTATCTTTATTGTACTTCAGGTAGTAGTAGTAATCATAGAAGGAACTTAAGTTATGAAAATCCAGGCGCTTTTCCAGCCGTTTAAGCAAGATCTTTTGGTAATCATCGGAGAAGTACATCCCGGAATATTGGTAAATCACTTCCCGAATGAGTTTAAAGGCTTCTTGATTGTGATCTTCCATGGTTACCCTTATTCAAAATACTCTTTACGAGACGGTACACCAGAGGATTTGGATGGGATCGTCCTTTTTCTTCCATAAGAAGTGTAAGGACATCGGACCGATCATTTTTATCTACCCAGATAAGAAGAGCCTGATAGGCCTCTTGGCATAGGTCCTCATCTATCAGGAGGGAGATGAGCATTTCTAGAGCTTTTTCAGAACCTATTTCTCCCAAAGCCTGAATGGCTGCTTTTCGAAGACCTATCTTTGGATGATTCAGAAGATGGAGGAAGAGATCTTCACAGTCCTTAATCCCCAATTTTCCAAGGGATTTTATGGCGGCTTCCTGAACACTCCAGTGGGGGTCCTCCAAAGCCTGGATCAGGAGACCTTTAACACGTTCACGATGGTCTTTGGTATTCCCCAGGGCGTAAACGGCTGCCCGGCGTACTACAAAGTCGTAATCCGTAAGCATTTCGCTCAGAAGCGTAATACTTTTTTCCGAATTTAGAAACCGACCCAACGTTTCACAAATGGCTACCCGGAGGGTCCCATCTTCTCGCCGCTTACAGTAGGGAAGGATACCGGCTAAGGTATCGATTATCCGGAGGTTTTTAAACTTTCCCAGGGTATTAATGACCGCCCGTTTAACCCGGAAATCTTCATCCTGGATGGCCTGGAGGAGAGCCTCCAAGGCTTTAGGCTCTGGAATAGATCCCAGGGCCAAAGCGGCCTGCTCACGAACTTTTGGATCCTCATCGGATAAAGCCAGGGTAACAGAATCCAGTAAGCCGGAATCGCGTCGGGCTAGCCAGCCGAGTTGAGTAATGGCTGCAGCCCGTACTCTTCCGTCCAGGTCTTTGGTAGCAAGATGTAGCAGGTTTAAAGCGGTAACTCCTTTTAACTGCCCCATGAGTTTGATGGCTTCTGCCCGTAAAAACGCATCCTGGGACTGCAAGGCTTCTTCAATCAAAACAAGGAGCTCCCGGAAAAGGGGAAGCGTGGAGATGGTCTGAAGTTTCAGAAATTTAATAAATCTTTCTGAAGCAAGCCCTCTCAGAATCTCCGCCTGGAGTTCTTCTTCCCCCTCTTTTTTAAACAGATCTATAAAAATCTGGAGGACTTTTAACACATCTTTTAGTCCCTGCGAGTACCCTTCAGAAACGATTCCTTCAACGGACTCAAAATTCTCTCCAAATCTGTCCCCGGAGTCCCTGGAGATGGGCTCCTTTTCTTCCAGATCCGACAGGAGGTTCCAGCTCAATCGATTCAGGCACTCCAGGATACGAAGTTTCTGGTCATACTCGTTAAATTCATACCGTTCTTCCAGACCGGAGAGGATTCGAGTCCCTTGATTAAGTAAAGCCTCCATGGCCGAATCGGATAACCTTTCATGGTTTAGAAGTTCCAGCAGAGTCTCTGTAGCTTCAGGTGCCTCTGACCATCCCAGCAAGAAAACAGCAGCTTCGGCTATTTCAGGATTTTCATCCCCTATAGCCCTCATGAGGTAGTTTAAAGCTCCTGAGGTAAAAGCCTGATTAAATTGCTGCCGAAGTGGGGAGATCTTATCCATCATTCGATTGATCCGATCCGTTTTGAATAGGATCTTTTTTAAAGCCAGCAGAGCGGCTTTCTGAATATCCGGGTCAGGATCTTCCAGGTTTGGGATCATAAGAGGTATACCGGCTTCATCTCCAATGGCCCCCAGGGCTTCTATAACGGTTTGTTTGAAGAGAAAGTCTTGGGCCAGGGGAAGTAGATACGGAATTGCCCGTGGATCTCCGAGTTCTCCCAGAGTGGCTATGGCCGGAAGCTTTAGCCAAATATCCTCTCTTTGAACAATCTGGATCAGAGGGTCTACGGCCCGTGGATCTTTTACTTTAGCCAGAGCATCGATGGCAGCGTGGCAGACATTTTTTTCAGGATCTGTTAAAGCTTTGATCAGGCAAGGATAAGCCGTGGGATCTCTTATGGCACCCAAGGTGTTTACGGCAAAGATCCTTAAATCCTTATCAGGATCTGATAAAAGCTGGCATAAAGGGCTTACCGCTTCTTTTCCGATATTTATCAAACACTCCATGGCAGCATTCCGTACCCCGGCATGATCCTCGCGAAGAGCCTTCAGGAGAAGGGGAATAAGTCGATGTTTATCCGCTTTCTCTAAAGCCTTGATAGCAGCTTTCCGAACCCGCCAACTGGGATCTGCTAAGGCCAACATAAGAGGTTCGAGAATCCAGTTAACATCTCTATCGGCCAACCGAACCAGGGCGGCACATCGAATATCCTCATCCGGGGAATCTAAGAGTTCGAGATCATCTTCATACATAGGGCTCTCCTACTTTTTTCTGTAAATCATAGCATCTTCTATTTCGATAAATTCAAACTTTCTTGCAATTTGGGGAAAGGTATGGAGGGGTTCGGCATCGCCTAAAAACAGGTAACCTCCCGGAAGAAGTAGATTCGTCACTCTCTCCATAAGAAGGTCCTGGGCTTTTCGATCAAAGTAAATCAAGACATTCCTGCAGAAAATGAGATCATAACTTGCAGAATGAAATTTATCCAGATCCCTGAGATTGAGGTATTGAAATCTTATCCATCGCCGGACTTCAGCGGCTATCTGATACTCTTTCCCTCCCAGATCTTTAAAATATTTGTCAACATATCTGGATTCTACCTTTTTTACTTTATCCTTAGAATAAATACCCCTTTGGGCTTTAGCTAAAGCCGAGTTACTGATATCTGTAGCAAGGATCTCAATATTCCACGCGGCAGGATCTCCAAGGACTTCTAAAAGGGACATGGCGATAGAATAGGGTTCTTCCCCTGTAGAGCAGGCAACCGACCATATCCGAATTTGGGGTTTTTGAGGTAGAGGCAGGGACTGGCTTTCTTGGGACTTTTGGGTGAGTAGCTTGGGAAATATACTTCGTTCGAGTTCCAAAAAATGCCCCCGGATTCGGAAAAAGGAAGTTTCGGGAATGACCAGGGTTTCTATCAAAGCCGAAAGTTCTTTAGAAGAAGCCTTCTCCCCTTTTAGGAGCTGATAATAAGCTTCATAAGAAGAAAGGTCCAGCATCTCCATGCGTTGCCGTAATTTACTCTCTAAAAAGGTCTTTTTCTTTTCCGTGAAGAAAAGCGAGGTATGCTGATAGATGAGATCGCGAAATTTCTCAAATTCCTTAAGAGTCAACGGTGTCATGGGACATGACTGTAGCATAGGAGTTTAAAATTTGTCAATGGAAAAGCAGAGGATCCTTCAAGTTTGAGGACTCAGGGGGCTCTTCCGGAACCCAGAATAACTATTGACAGAACCTGATTTTAGTTTCATCGTGTAGTTATAACCTTCTGATTAAAATCACAGGATAAACCCCACAGGCATTCCTGGATTAAAGACAGAGAATGCAACAGGAGATCAAGTTATGGATATCATAGACCTGGATAACCTCAAGTATTTTGAGGATCTTCAGAATCAAATGGAGAAGATGATCAAGGATATCCGCGCAATGGGTTCCGTAAATGTTTCATGCGACAGAGTCTGGAAACCCTTGGTAGATATCTATGAAACGGTTGATAACATTGTGGTACTTGTAGATATAGCCGGTATAAAGAAGGAAGATATCCAGATCGTGTTTAATAAAGATCTGTTAATTATATCAGGTAAGCGGATTAATCCGACTCAATTCGTTGCCCGACAGAAAATGCACCAGGTAGAGATCGATTTTGGTTATTTTGAGCGGGTTATTAAACTGACGATTCCTATCCAGGACGATAAAATTGTTGCTTCTTATAAAGATGGGTTCCTTTGGATCCATTTACCTAAACAGAATGTACCGGTAAGTCGGAAAGTGGAAATTTTAGCAGAATAAAAAGCCGTAACTTCTATAACCAGGAGTCAGGGGTCAGAAGAAAGGAGCTTCTAACTTCTGATTTCTAATTTTTTCTTAAAACATACGAGGAATCAGGATGGAACAAACTGGCATCAGCGAACCAACTGGTTTGGGTCCCTCTGAAAAAGATAAGGCTGTTTTACCTCCGGCGTTAGCGATACTTCCTTTGCGGGATTCTGTTTTATATCCCAAGATGGTTTTACCGTTGGTGGTGGGTAAAGAGCGCTCGATTAAATTGGTGGATGATGCCCTGATGGGGGATCGGATCATCGGGGTAACCGCTTTAAGAGATTCCAAGATAGAGAATCCGGAAATTAAAGATCTGTATACGGTTGGGACTGCGGCCATTATCCTAAAGATGATCAAAATGCCCGATGGGAGCCTCCGTTTGTTAATTCAAGGGCTTTCTCGAATTCGCATCCAGGAGTACATTCAAACCGAGCCTTATTATCGGGCTAAGGTGGAAGCGATTCCAGATCAGTATACGAAAGACGTTCGAGTGGAAGCTCTCACCATGAATGTACGGAGCCTTTTTCAAAAGGTCGTAAGTATGGCTCCCTATCTCTCCGATGAAATTGAAATTATGGCGCTCAATATCCAAGAGCCCAGTGAGCTGGTCTATTTAATCGCCTCCAGTATCAATATCTCGACCCAGGAACGACAAGAAATTCTGGAACTCCAGGATATTCGGCAACAATTAGAGCGGATTACCTTTTTCCTTAATCGAGAACTGGAGATCATGGAAGTTCGGGAAAAGATCCAATCCCAAATTAAAGGGGAGATGGATAAGAGCCAACGGGAGTATTACTTACGGGAACAGCTCAAAGCTATCCAGAAGGAGTTGGGAGAGAAAGACGAGCGAACCCTTGAAATTGAGGAGTTTAAAGAAAAAATCGAGAAAGCCAACATGCCTCCAGAAGCCAAAGAAGCCGCCGAAAGAGAGCTGAATCGATTGGCAAAAATGCCACCTGCTGCCGCCGAGTATACCGTTTCCCGTACTTATTTAGAATGGTTAGTGGAGCTGCCCTGGTCTATTTCTACGGAGGATAATCTGGATATAGAATCTGCACAGAAAGTCCTCGATGAAGATCATTATGATTTAGAGCGGGTTAAGAAGCGTATTTTGGAGTATCTGGCTGTTCGCAAACTTAAAAAGGATATGAAAGGTCCGATTCTCTGTTTCCTGGGTCCGCCCGGAGTTGGAAAAACATCCCTTGGTAGATCCATCGCCAGAGCTTTGGGGCGTAAGTTTGTTCGTGTATCCTTGGGAGGAGTCCGGGATGAAGCTGAGATCCGTGGACATCGGCGAACGTATATTGGAGCGCTGCCTGGCCGTATCATTCAAGGAATTCGCAAAGCCGGCTCCAACAATCCGGTTTTTATGCTGGATGAGATCGATAAGGTGGGAACGGATTTTCGAGGGGATCCCTCCTCGGCTTTGCTTGAGGTCCTGGATCCTGAACAAAATTACGCTTTCTCAGATCACTATCTAGAGGTTCCCTTTGATCTCTCCAAGGTTATGTTTATTGCTACGGCAAATGTTTTGGATACGATTCCTCCGGCTCTCCGAGATCGGATGGAAGTGCTGGATCTTCCAGGCTATACCGAAGAAGAAAAACTCATGATTGCCAAGACCCACTTATTACCTAAGCAATTGGAAGCCCATGGTCTGGAACCTAGGCATCTCCAAGTCGAGGACGAAGCTCTTCGCTTGATTATCCGATCCTATACCCGAGAGGCCGGGGTAAGAAATCTGGAACGCCAAATTGCAACTATCTGTCGAGGGGTTGCCAAAGAAGTCGCTCTGGGAAAGGAGACCACGGAAGTTATCACGCCGGATAAAGTTCCTCAGTACCTCGGGCCTATCAAATTTTTCTCGGAGGTGGCCGAACGAACTTCTGTCCCCGGTATAGCTACCGGATTAGCCTGGACTCCCGTTGGAGGGGATATCCTGTTTGTAGAGGCCACGATGATGCGTGGGGGAAAAAATCTTATCCTGACCGGGCAACTGGGGGATGTCATGAAAGAATCGGCACAGGCCGCTTTAAGTTACATCCGTTCTAAAGCAAAGGATCTTGGAATTCCGGAGGATTTCTACGAAAAGAACGATATCCATATCCACGTTCCGGCCGGGTCCATCCCTAAAGATGGACCTTCCGCAGGAGTTACCATGATGACGGCTTTGGCTTCTCTTCTAACCGGACGGCCCGTACGAAGTGACGTGGCTATGACCGGTGAAATCACCCTGCGAGGACAGGTACTTCCGGTCGGTGGAATCAAAGAAAAGGTCCTGGCCGCTAAACAGGCCGGAATTACAACCGTTATTTTGCCTAAGAAAAACGAAAAAGATCTGGAAGAAGTCCCCGAACATATTAAAAAAGATATTAAATTCCTCTTCGTCCAAACCATGGATGAAGTCCTGGAAGTTGCCTTGGAGAAAAATCAAAGTCCAAAAGGCAAACACCCAAAGGCAAAAGTAGCTGTTTAACCCTGAGCTGTGAGAACTCTCTTCCCGGAAACCCGGTGACGAAAGAACAGAAGGAGTTTTCTTATCCCTGTGTCCCCAGGTTCCGGGGTCTCTCAAACCATCCTGGGCGGTGAATCCTTACTTCCTTTTGCCTTTTGCGTTTTACCCTCTGTATGAAAGATGTTCTTACCATGATTCTAGCCGGTGGTAAAGGAAGTCGGCTATATCCCCTAACGAAAGATCGGGCTAAACCTGCCGTCCCTTTTGGAGGGATTTATCGGATCATCGATTTTGTTCTCAATAACTGTATTAACTCCAACCTCCGTAAAATTAATGTTCTTACCCAGTACAAATTTATGTCCCTGGATCGTCATCTCAAAGAAGGATGGGGTTTTCTAAGTCGACAACTGGGAGAGTATATCGATATCATCCCCCCTCAGCAAAGAGTTGGAGAACAATGGTATCAAGGAACTGTCAATGCCATTTTTCAAAATATTTATACCATTGAAAAGGAATCTCCCTCCTATGTCCTGATCCTTTCCGGGGATCATGTTTACAAGATGGATTACTCTCGAATGATCCTTTTCCACAAGGAAAAAAAAGCAGATTTAACCCTGGCGGTCACTCAAGTAGAAAAGGAGCAGGCTTCCCGATTTGGAGTCGTGGAGCTAAATCCCCAGGGTCAGGTTCTATGGTTTGAGGAAAAACCTTCGCCGGAGAAAATAGAAGCGTGGGAGAATAAGACAGTAGGAGGATGGAAAAGAGAAGGAACCGATACCCACTCCCCTATCTTCTCACCTTCTTACTCCCCATCAGCTGGCTATTGTTGGGTTTCCATGGGTATCTATCTCTTTAGCACAGAGGTTTTACTTAAAAAGTTACGGGAGGAATCCGTGGAAAATTGCACCCAAGATATCGGCGAGAAATTTGTTCCAGCCATGCTGGAGCAAAACGCGGTTTATGGGTATCCCTTTGGAATTCATAACCCGGAATTTCCATCTCCCCATCCCCCCGCCGGGGATGCAGGATATTGGCGAGATATTGGAACTCTAGATGCCTATTGGGAAGCACATATGGACCTGGTCTCTGTAACTCCCCTCTTTAATCTCTATGACCGAAACTGGCCCATACGAACCTATCAAGAACAATTTCCACCTCCTAAATTCGTCCATGCAGAGGACTACCCGGGAGGTAGAATGGGAATTGCGCTAAACTCTATGGTCTCTCAAGGATGTATCATCAGTGGGGGACGTGTTCAAAATTCGGTTCTCTCTCCCAATGTTCGGGTTAACAGTTATGCGCAAATTTATGAATCTGTTCTTCTGGAAGGCGTACAAATTGGTCGTCGGGCTAAAATCCGAAGGGCCATACTGGATAAGGGGGTTATCGTCCCTGAAGGATTTGAAATCGGCTTCAATCCTGAGCGAGATCGGCAGCAGTTCGTGGTAAGTCCAGGTGGGATCGTCGTCGTCTCTAAAGACTCCTTCTAAATCTGGAAAAAAAAAGAATCTTATCCCAGAAAAACCCTGAAACATCCTGATAAAGGAATTAATTTGCTGCTCAATCTATAACCCCCCCCCATTCCAGAATTTGTCCGTGCGGTATAGAAAAATATGAGAATCCTTATTGCAGCGGAAATTTATCATCCCCATACGACCGGCTCTGCCTATGCTACCTATCGCCTGGCCCATGGACTGGCTTCCAGGGGCTACCAGATCTTTGTGGTTTCCTCCGGTCATGGCCCTCGTATAGAGAAAATTAAAGAGGATCGGATCGAAGTCTTCCGGATAAGCTCCGTACCGATTCCTTTTCATCCTCACTATTATTTTTCACCTTTTGCCTATTTTTTTATACCCTCGATGGGGGAGGAGATAAAACCGGATATTATCCATGTGCAGGATCATTTCTTTATCTGCTGGGCTTTCATAGAATATGCCAGAAAAGCCTCCATTCCGGTTATCGGTACGAATCACTTTCACCCGGATAATTTGGTGCATTACCTGAATTTACCGCCCAAAATCGAGGACAAACTCAGAGCCCTGGCGTGGAAACATTTTAAAGGGGTATTCGGTCAGGTGGATGTGATAACCACACCGTCTAAAACAGCCTGTAAAATAATGATGGAAAATAGCCTTAAACAGGAGATCCAGGTCATTTCTAACGGAATAGATTTAAATAAATTCAAACCCAGACCGGCCCATGAGGTCCAAGAGGTGATAAAAAAATACCGTATGGAGGGAGAGGATAAAAAAATTCTTTTTGTGGGAAGATTAGAGAAAGAAAAAAACATCGACGTTTTGATAAAGGCCTTAAAATTAGTAAACCAAAAAATGATGGCAAAACTGTTCCTCTGTGGTTTTGGCTCTGAAGAAAACCGTCTTAAAGAATTGACCAGAAGATCCGGCCTTGAAGATAAAGTTTTATTTCTCGGCCGAGTTCCAGACGAAGATTTGATGAAAATCTATAATGGAGTTAATCTTTTTGCAACTGCCAGTACTGTTGAACTGCAAAGTCTGGTGGTCATGGAAGCCATGGCTTCCGGCCTACCCGTAGTTTCATCGGAGAGTATGGCGTTACCCGAATTGGTGGTGGACGGTGTAAATGGGTTCACTTTCCCACACGGGGATAGTCGGATAGCTGCAGACCGGATAATGAAGATTTTGAGTAATCCGGAACTTGCAAAACAGATGGGTCAAAAGAGTTTAGAGTTCATCCAAAATCATGATTTTGAAAAAACCCTGGATGCCTATGAGCGACTCTATAGCCAACTGGCAGGACATAAAAAGAACAATAAACTGAGTCCGGGCTGGTTTTTAATCCAAAAATTAATCTTAAATTTTTTGTTACTGGGTGGATATTTCTTTTCAAGAATGATGGATCTCCCCCAGAGCCCTTTTTACTTAAAAACAAACTCTTCTCAGGATAGAATAGAACTTACACAGTTAAGTAGAAGAGGGAAGAAGTTACCTTTTGTCAAATACAGGAAAAAATGATCTCCACGAAAGCCCAAGGAAATAAATATAATTTACAAGAGCTGGCCGGAGCTTTCGGTGATTTAGGCACTCTCATTCCTTTTCTCATGGGATATATCATCCTTAACCAGATGAATCCTGTAGGTATTCTTACGGTCTTTGGATTCTTTAAAATTATAATGGGTCTTTATTATAAGACTCCTATTCCGGTTCAACCCATGAAGTTGATTGGTGCAGCCGTGATCAGCCATCCAGGAGCCATAACACCAGGTGCGGTTTGGGTCTCGGGGTTGTTTATGGGGATTTTATGGCTGATCATGGGTCTGACAGATGCAGTTACCTGGATCTCCAGGATTACCAGTCGTCCGGTCATCCAGGGCCTTATACTCGGTCTGGGACTTGGGTTCATGCGAGAAGGGATTAAAATGATGGAAACAGATCTTCTCCTGGCCGGGGTTACAGCCATCCTGACCTTTATCCTCCTCTCCCAACAACGGATCCCGGCGATGTTATTGCTTCTGGGTTCTGGCTTTATCCTGGCTATAGTTAAAGAACCGGTTCTTCTTAAAGAGCTGGATAAACTTTCTTTCCGTTTCCAGCTTCCCCAATTTACCTTATATCAGCTCAGGTGGGAAGATTTCCTGACCGGTATCCTGGTCTTAAGTATTCCCAAGGTCGCTTTAACCTTAAGCAATGCGATTATTGCAATAGTTGAGGAAAATAATACCCTGTTTCCAGATCGACCCATTACGGTCCGGACCGTCGCCATCGATCATGGAATCATGAACCTTATAGGAGCCAGCTTTGGCGGGGTTCCCATGTGTCATGGGGCCGGAGGTATGGCCGGTCATGTCCGCTTTGGGGCTCGAACCGGCGGCGCACTGGTAATCCTTGGGAGCCTTCTCCTGTTTACAGGCCTCTTCCTGGCCGATTCCATAGCCATCCTCTTTAAACTCTTTCCCCGACCAATTCTGGGAGTGATCCTCCTGTTCGGGGGCCTTGAATTGGCCGTCAGGATTCCCGGGATTCAAGGGTCCAGGTTCCAAAAAGGAGATCTCTACGTGATGATTCTCACCGCCGGGATCTCCCTGGTAAATATAGGTGTAGGCTATCTGGTCGGGTTATTCCTATGGCATGCCTTCCAAGGAAAGTGGCTGAAGGTCTAAGAATACATGTCTTTAAGAAGGCTAGAAACAAGTCACTACTACGAGACTGTTAAGGGAGATCAAAATCACCGGGACTGCCTGCCTGTTACCAAAGCTCCAGAGTTTAACACCACGCTTCTCCGAATACCTGCCTAAAATTTCCCTTGACGCTTTCAAAATAAATTGAAAAAATATCCTCCTGTCGAGAGAAGTTATATCTTTTTGTTGAATATTTGAGATCCCCGGTTTAAAATCCGGAATTAATTAAAGAATTAATTAAAGGGATGGCATAGAATCAAAGAGAGTCTTTATGTTCATTTCTCAAACGGATCGCTACAAGCTTATAGAAGAATTACGGAAAGAGGGGCGTTCCATCATTTATCGAGGATTTGATTCCGTACTTAAAGAGAAAGTCCTTATACGGATAACGCCGATCATTCGGAATAAAGATAATATACGAGAGGGGTTTAAGCAGGGAGTTATCCTGGCGGATAAGCTTTCACACCCCCAGATCGTTAAGATCTATGACCTGGGAAGGTTCTTTAGACAATCTTATTTAGAAACTGAATACACGGAATTTGCCTACCTCGTTATGGAGGATATAGACTGGAATACCCTGGCTTATGAATTAAAATCCCAAAGACCCTTTCCGATCGAGAAGGCTATAGATATTGCGTTGCAGATCAGCAGAGTTCTGGAACATGTTCATCAACGGGGTATTATCCATAAATTCCTTAACCCCTTTAATATTTATTGGAATGGAGAGAAAGTTAAAATAACTGATTTTGAGCTGCACCGATCTTTTTTCGATTATAATCTCATTACCCCCAAAGAAGGAAATACCCTGTATTATCTTTCCCCAGAACAGATCCAGGGAAATCCGCCCGATGCCCGATCGGATATTTTCTCTTTAGGCGTCATCCTCTATGAGATGTTGACCGGGAGAAAACCCTTTGAAGGACAGGATTATAAATCGGTGGTGGCCAGCATTCTGGAAGGAAATCCCCTCCCACCTTCTTCCCTCAATGAGAAGTTTCCCTCTGAAAAAGACGGTATAATTTTAAAAATGCTGGCTAAAGAGCCCAGGCAGAGATATCAAACGGCGGCTGAGCTTGTAAACTTGTTCTCTGAATTTGATAAAAAAGAGATCTCCCCGGAATTCATTCTAAAGAACAATGACATTTTTAAAAACCTGGACAGTAAATCTTTAAAGAAGATCAGCCAAAAACTCAAACTTCAGAGCTTCGATAAAGATGCCGTCATTATCCAGGAAGGAGAATTGGGTCGCACCTTCTATATTATTAAAAAAGGTTTTGTTAAAATCCTTTTAACCGAAGAGGGAACTCGGGAAGCCCGGGTGGCCACTCTGAAACCGGGGGATTGTTTTGGTGAGATGTCTTTACTTACTGGAGAACCTTCTTCGGCTACCGTTAAAGCGGCCACTTATACGGAGCTGTTCACGCTTAAGAAAATCGAATTCGAAAAGATACTGGAGGAAATTCCCGCCTTAAATCGTTACTTTCATAAACTCCTGGCCCAACGTCTCCGGGTAACCAACATTAAAGCCGGTGAAGAAGTCAGCAAAGGCTTTTCCGGGAAATTGAGCGCCATGGGCTTGGGAGAACTTATTCAAACCATTCACGCCGCTCAAAAAACCGGTATCCTCACGTTTTCCAAAGAAACCGAAGAAGGTCACATTTATATCAAGGAAGGAAACATTATTGATGCCACCGTTAAAGATCTTCAAGGAGAAAAAGCTTTCCTGGAATTGGCAACCTGGGTAGAGGCCTCTTTCCATTTTATTCCTCAACCTCTCACCCGGGAACCTCGAATTAAAATGGGAACCCACAAGCTCCTTATGGAAGCCATGAAGAGGATAGATGATTTACGCTTGAATACCTAAGCGTGGAAGTGCAGTTACAGGGTCGATCCCTCTTTTTTCACTCCTGGAAACTTTCCGGGGCTGCCTGGGGTAAGAAAGGATTGTTTACTTTATCCTCAATGGATTTCCCTGCCCCCTATAAAACCCCTTTAGTCGTAGGCAAAGCATCCATAGCCCTCGAATCAAACTCACAGGCCATCCGCAAAGCCCGGGCAAAGGCTTTAAAGATTCCTTCAATTTTATGGTGGGTGGATTCCCCATAGAAGATTTTGATGTGCAGGTTACAAAGTACGTTCATGGTAAAAGAATAAAAGAAATGGGGAATCATTTCGGTGCTCAGATCTCCGATCTTATCTCGATGGAAGCTGGCGTCGAAGACCAGGTAAGGTCTTCCGCTGAGATCTATGGCAACCAGGACGAGTACGTCATCCATGGGAAGAAGGACATGACCGTATCGATGGATGCCTTTCTTATTTCCCAGAGCTTCTTTGAAGGCCTGCCCCAGAGCAATGGCAATATCCTCTACGGTGTGATGGTCATCGATCTCCAAATCCCCTTTTGCTTCTATCTGAAGATCGAAGAGACCATGTCTGGCTAACAGTGTTAGCATGTGATCAAGGAAACCTATACCCGTGTGAATGATACTGTCTCCTCGACCATCGAGGTTGAGTTCCACCTTTATTTGAGTTTCTAAAGTATTTCGTTCGATTTTACTGATCCGCATAGAATTCAATCAAAAGTAAGGAAGGGTGAATTGTTCACCCTTATCCCAGATCCCTCTTCCGAAGCCCCAACGACATTAAGTTAAGGCCCCCTTTCTGACCTTCCCCCGCTTCGCAGGGGAAGGAACGTTGCAGTCAAAATCCCTTCCCCTGTGAAACGGGGGAGGGACAGGATGAGGACGCCTTTAACCTTAGTACGGGCGGTTCATGAACCGCCCCTTCCTTCACTTAAGGCCATTGTCCCAAAGCCCTGGGTGAAGGACTAGGGATGAGGGTCTGTTACAACTTTATTTGCATCTTACCAAAACCAAAGTCCTGTCATCCCCCACAGGTGCAGTTCCACAGAAAGCCTGAACACCTTCCAGGACGTGTTGCTTAATCTCTTCTAAAGATAACCGACAGTTCTTCAGAAGAATCTCTTCCAGCCGTTCATAGCCGAATAACTCCCTGTTTTCATCCATGGCTTCCACGATTCCGTCGGTATAAAAGAATAGAAAATCCTCCGGGTTTATCTTCTGTTTAGAAACCCTATATTTACCGGACTTTTCGAGTCCCAGGGGTAGAAAGCTGGATTCCAGGAATTGGAGTTTCTGAGTTGATGGAGAGACTAAATACGGAAAGTTATGACCCGCATTCACGTAAGTGAAAACCTGGTGGGATAAATCCAGAATTCCAAAAAATAAGGTCATATACTGGCCTGCCCGTTGATCCCGGACAAATGCATTGAGAAAGGAGAGTAGTTCCGGAAGTTCAGAAGTTATACTGACTTTAACCTGAAGAGCGGTTTTCACCATGGCCATCAGCAGAGAGGCCGGTGCTCCTTTTCCTGTGACATCTCCAATGGTAATAGCCAGTTTGTGATCGTTTAAGAGGAAGTAATCATAATAATCCCCTCCAACCTCACGGGCAGGGATCATGACAGACTGGATCTCAACCCATTGCTCCAGGGGGTTGGTATGGGGAAGGAGGGATCTTTGAATACTGGAAATTTGCTGGATTTCTTTTTCCAGGTCCATGTAAAGTTGCGCATTGTAATCATAGAGTCGGGCATTATCGATCACCACCGCGGCTTCTTTGGCTGCTATTTTGAGAATGTTCTGATCTTCCTCCAGTAACTTCCCCGTCTTGGAATCCCCGAGCAGAATACTTCCAATCTGACCCCCTTTACTGATGAGGGGAACTTTGCAATAGCTGGCAAGGGTCCGAAGTGATGAGGTTTCTGTAATACGACCTTTTAACTCCAGGAAAGTTTGTTTACTTTTACTATCTTCCTGGAACAAGGCACTTATTTGATTTAATAAAGAAGGATGGAGAGTATCCTGGACGTAGAGGTAAATTTTTTGAAGATCAGGTCCGATGATGGAAACCACGCCGATCTGAAATTGTATAATTCGACTTAACAGTTGAAAGACAGATTTCAAAGTCTCCTCAAAATTCTGCATGGAAACGGCGAGCTGGTTGATTTCGTTTACAATGGTAGACTGATAGAGTTTACGGTCCAGTAAATTATTTACCTGAGAGAGAATATCCACAGAGGTTACCTGACGGGGTTTCTTTCGGAGAGCCCGCTCCTCGGTCGTATCTACCTGTTTCAGAATACTCTCGATCCGCTCGATGAGGTTTTCGTGTTCCAGATCCTTGATGAGATATTCATCGGCTCCGGCCATAAATCCCCAGTATCGGTCTGCGGGTTGATCCTGGGCTGTGAGAAATACGACGGGAATATGGCGGGTATCTTTATCATCTTTCAGCAATCGGCAAACCTGATAACCATTCATGTGAGGCATCATAACATCCAGTAAAATGAGGTCTGGGCTTTCCTGGTAGACCTTTTCAATGGCTTCAATCCCGTCCTGTGCAGTAATGACTTCACAACCCAGATCGGTCAGCAAATAGGTCAGGATCTCCTTGACAATCAGGCTATCATCGACAACTAAAACCTTTTTGGTATTCATAATCTCTAGACTCGATTCCCGCCGCTTTCTTTATATTCTTCCATGCGTCGGCGAATCTGTAGAATTTGATTCTGTAGAGCCTGACTCAGTTGAAGCGCTTCTTCGTGGTCCTTATTGAGAGTCTGGGTCAAAGTCACTAACTTCTGGGCCAGGCCCAGGATCGCATAGAGATCATTTACCTGAATGGGGATAAAATCTGAAACCGATACGGAAGGTTGGGATGAGGTCTGTACAGAGGTCTGTACAGAAGGTTGAGAGAGTACTGGAGGTCGATTTGTGACTTCTGTTTGGGATTGCAGGGATGGACTCATGGGTTTACTGAAAGATAGTTTAAAGTTTCCGCCGATTTTCGAAAGGTAAGTTATATCGATTTCCCGTTTGGTCAGGAGCGTATCGATAAGACGATGGATGGCGTTGAGATCAAGTGTTTTGGAAATACCCTGGTAAATCCCTTCGATAAGATCATCTAATATGCTTAAGGCGTATACCAGAACCGTCATAACCGAGCGGTTTAAATTCAGTCTTTTAACCTGTACGGCCACCACAATTTCTTCGATTTTCTGGGCTAAAGAGCTAATATCATAGTAACCTAATAATCGGGCAGCGCCCTTAAGACTACGAATTTCTCGAACTACATCGCTGACAAGCCTGTTATTGTCGGGATCGTTCTCGAGTTGAAGGAGCCACTGACAGATCTGATGAATGTAGCGGGTCGTTTCTTCTCTAAAATGGTTTATAAACAGGGCTTTATCCAGCTTTTTGTTCATTATAATCCCATTAAGAGGCTTTTGGGTTTGATTCGGTATTTCCCTTGAGGGCTAACTTCGCCTTCAAAGCCTCCAATTCAGCATCGACACCAGCATCGGATTCCAAAGCCTTAAACTTATCTTCCAGGGTATTGGTACTGAGTTCTACGGCAGCCGCCGCCTGGGCTTCCATTTCCTCAACTTTCCGTTCCATTCGAGCAAAGTTATCAAAGGCACTGGTATCCGACATACCTATCATGACCTCTTGAATTTTCTTCTGGGCTTCGGCCCTCTTCTGACGAGCAATAAGCACTTCTTTTTTTCTTCTGGCCTCATCGATTTTGGCTTCCAGGGCTCGGAGACTCTCTTTCAGCTTGTTCACCACTTCATTTTGATCTTTCCACTGAGGCTCCAGGGTCGTCGCAATGTCTGCATAGCTTTTCTTTCGTTTCAAAGCCTCTCTGGCCAGTTCCTCATCCCCTTTCTGCAGCGCCAGAACTGCTTTGCTCTCCCAGTTCTGAGCCTGGGCAAGATTTTGATCCAGCTGTTGTTTGAGCCTTTTTTCATCGGCAATTGCTTTAGCAACCTGAATTTTAGCATCCCTCAATTGCTCTTGCATCTCCAGGATGATTTGATCCAACATCTTAGCCGGATCTTCTGCTTTGCTGATCAAATCATTTATGTTGGACTTAAGAATGTCAGCCATTCTTTTAAAAATTCCCATATCCTTTTCTCCTCCCTTTAAGCAGGTAAGAATCTAGAACTCGCCTCTTTCCCATTATCTTTTTGATTTAAGTCTACTTCTCACAATATTCTTTCAGCTCGTTATAGTATTGAGCTACCGTAAAAGCGAGGGATTCTATGGATGCCTGAAGTTCATTACGGTCCAGATTTTCCATTTGAAGTGAATCAATCAAAACAACCTGGCCGTCTTCCACTCCAAAAGCTCCATGAGGTATGTCCTTTGCGTTAAGCTTAAGAAGATGTTCATAAAACTGTTCTCGATTTTTTTCCGGCACCTGCATGAGTTTGATTCGTAGAACCAAAATGGGTTCCACCACGCTCATAATAATATTGGTTACTTTGTTGGCAGGGGATTCTACACGCCAAACCCCTTCACTGATTCTTTCAAAAGGGAACCCACTGTCATCCAGATAAATTTCTATATCATGTGGGGTTACCATCCTTTACCTCCTCCTTCTTGTTTAAAATTTTATCGATGGCCTTTATGAGTTTAAGAAAATAAATATCCCCTGTTTAAAAACAAAAGTCAAGAAAAAAGTCCCTACTCTCTTCCACAACGTCGGTTAACCTTTCTGTCTGCTTCTCCTTCAACCCTCTGTAGAGGGTAGGAACCAGGTTTATCCTTCCCTTAACATCCTGCGTAATACCTTCCCCACCAAGGTTTTGGGTAGCTGATCTTTAAATTCTATCTGAGTAGGAACTTTATAGGCCGCTAAATTTTTTCGACAGAAATCCAGGATTTCCTCCTCTGTGGCCTTTTGATCTTTTTTAAGAACAACAAAGGCTTTAACGGTTTCTCCACGATACGGATCTGGAATTCCGATCACGGCGGCTTCCAGAATTTTGGGATGTTCATAGAGCACTTCTTCTACCTCTCGGGGATAGACGTTGAAGCCGCTTGCAATAATCAGGTCCTTTTTTCGATCTATAATATAAAAATATCCATCTTCATCCATTTTAGCCAGATCACCTGTAAAAAGCCATCCCTCCTTTAAAGTACTTTCCGTTTCCTGATCCCGATGCCAGTAACCCTGCATAACTTGAGGCCCCCGGATAACCAATTCGCCGATTTCACCGACGGGCAGGTCAGCCCCTGTATCAGGATCTACTACCTTTGCCTCGGTATCGGGAAAAGGAAATCCAATACTCCCCGGCTTCCTGAGTCCCCAAACCGGATTACAGTGTGTAACGGGAGATGCTTCGGTCAATCCATAGCCTTCTACGATCCGACTCCCAGTAATCGCTTCAAATCGTTCCATAACCTCTAAAGGAAGAGGGGCCGCTCCACTTAAACAAAACTTGAGGGAGGAGAGGTCATAGCGATGCAGTTTTGGATAATTATTGATGGCCACATACATGGTTGGAACTCCTGGAAAGAAGGTCGGTTTATACTTATCGATGGCTTTAAGAACCCTGACCACTTCAAAACGCGGAAGGAGAATCATGGAAAATCCTGCATAAATAGCTAAATTCATGGCAACCGTCATTCCAAAAACATGAAAGAAAGGGAGAACTGCCAAAACTGTTTCCTCTCCGTCTCGAAGCTTGGGAAGCCCGTTCCTGCACTGAACGGCATTAACTACAAGATTTCGATGGGTCAGGATAACTCCTTTGGAAGTTCCTGTGGTTCCTCCCGTATATTGTAAAAGGGCTATATCCTGCGGTTTTACTTCTATATTGGGAGGTGCCGAAGGATGCTCTCTGATAAGCTCTGTCAAATAGAGGACTTCTTCCTCTTTACGAATCTTAACTCGATTTCGATCTTTAAACTGTTTGAGAGTATAAAGCCGATTTAAGGGAAAAGGAAGATAGTCTTTGATACTTGTTAGAATAACCTGCCTGAGAGGGACTGTTTCTCGAATATTACGGATTTTTGGGTAAAGTAAATCCAGGGCAATCAAAACCTCCACCCCGGCATCTTCCAATTGATATTTCAATTCCCTTTCCACGTAAAGGGGATTAACCTGAACCACAATGGCTCCCAGTCGGAGGGCCGCATAGTAAGCGATAACACTTTGTGGACAGTTAGGTAAGAAGAGAGCTATCCGATCCTGTTTTTGAACCCCTTGCTTATGGAGAGCTGTCGCCAGGCGATCTACCTGCTCAAGCAATTCCCGATAGGTTATCCGGTTCCCAAAGAAAATAATCGCCGGATGATCGGGATATTTCTGAGCAGAACGATGAAGAATTTGATAAAGGGATTCCTCCGGATAGGAGATTGTTTGAAGTACATCTTCTGGATAATGGGCTAACCAGGGCTTTTCCATATTTTATCAACACCTTTTAAAAAGTATTTTTCCCTCAGAAATCCACTTTCCGGGAAAATGGGTTTCTGAATAACCTGAAGATAATTTTTGCATATCTCTTGCCAAAGAACTTTACTCGTTTTGAAAGAAAAGGTCAAAAATAACACCGTTTCATAGGTTCTTTGTAAGTCCGAAACCTCTCTGCCCTCATCCCCGGTCCCTTTCCCAAAGCCTTGGGAGAGAAGGGCAGTCCTTAGGGGTATCTTTTTGAGCCTCCCCTCCTTTCCGTTGAGTCCCTGGATTTTGCCCAGGTGAACAGGGCGTACGAAGACGACTTTTTGACCCAGATCGATTAGAATTTTAATAAAATCTTTACAGGTATATCTAAAAAAAGTTGTGTTTTTTAAAACGTAAGGTATAGTAATTAAATTAAAAGAAGTCTCTTTAAGCCTTTGTAAGGATTTGAGAAATATTTATCCCTTTAGAGAACATTGATTTTTATAGAAGGAAAAGTATCTAAAAACCAGATAGGGTTTCTAAATTTTTTGAGGGGGTTGGAGCTAGGTTCTCTGGCCAGGCTTGAGCCACTTTCAAAAAGCAAATATGAAAAAACTTACGGCCGGTCTTTTATTCTTAATTTTGATCTTTTGGCTATCTGGACTCTCTATAGCCGAAGAGCCTCTAGAACGGCTTGTTCCTGATGGGAGTCTGGGATTGATTTCTTTTCAGGGATTAAAACAATCCCTGGAGAAATTTCAGGGAACAGCCCTTTTTAAGATTCTTCAATCCCCAGAGCTATCTGAGAACACTTCCGGGTTTTGGAAAGTAATAAGTAAGAGCTATGAGGAGTTCCGTTCCAAATTTGTCGAGGAGATGGGCTTTGAGCCTACGGAACTTCTGGATATTTTCGGAGGGAAACTGACCTTTGCATTGGTGAACTTAGACCTGGAGGAATTAAATAAAAAAGGATCACAAGCCCTTCCGGAGGTTCTTATTCTGGCCGATGTAAGCAAAAATCAAGATCAACTGAAGGATCTCCTGGAGAAGAAGATCCTTCCTAAAATTAAGCGAGAGGATTCCCAAACCCAGGTTACCACAGAAAAGTATAAAACCGTTTCACTAACGACCCTTACCAATAAAGAAGGAGAAGCCATCAGTTATGCTTTTCTGGGTAACACCTTTGCCGTTTCGTTAAAACCTTCCCTGATGAAAAGGGTTGTCGACCTTCAGAGCGGTCAGGGGGGAAAGAAAAGTATGGCCAGTAATGCTTCTTACCAATCAGTAGCCGAAGCCATTGCACGGGATAAAAGCGAATTCCATCTGTATATGGATATGCGAAAGGTTTTGGATCTGGCTAAAAAGCAGATACGTACTACCGGCAAACCCTCTGATCAGCAAGCCCTCAAATTTTTGGACTACTACAATTTGAACTCCTTGAGCTGGAGTTTAGCGGTAGAAGGGGCCGGATTGAAAGATCGGTTTTTTATTCAAACCTATCCTTCTGAGAAGGGTTTCTGGACTCAGATGCTTAAAGATTTAGAAGGAAGTTCAATAACCTCCGAGTCTATGATTCCGGCTGATATTCTTTATTACCAGAGTAGCTTGATTAATTGGGTACAACTCTGGCGCTATCTCCTGACGGTCTTTCAGGAAACCATGCCTCCGCAAGAATATCAGAAGTTTGAATTAGGTCTGGCTTTTCTGCGAGATGGATTAAAATTAGATCCAGAGAAAAATCTTCTGGAATATTTGGGAAATGAAGTGGTTCTGGCTTTAAATGTAAAAGGGTTAAATGAGTTAACGGCCGGTGGGAAACCTTCTCCGGATAATTTCCCCTTCCTGTTTATGTTGAAGCTCAAAAATCCTTCTGGCCTTCAACAGACCCTTACGCAAATAGGAACCCTTCTCCAGTTGCAATTTAAGCGAGACAAGATCGGAGATACCCCTATTCAGTATCTGGATATTCCCAGTCCTGATTTTCCGGTTCGGCTTAATTATGCGTTTATTAATGATTTTTGGGTTCTCAGCCTTTCCAAATCCATGATAGGCGAAGTCAATCACGCCTTAAAGGGAGATACGGCCCTGGCAAACGCTCCAGATTATAAAGAGCTTAAAACTCATTTCTCGGAAGAAAAGGTAATCGGGCGTGTTTATATTAATCTTAAAGATATTTTAAAGCTGATGGCTCCTTTAGCCGATAAGGGGATGGCTTCCTTAGCACAACAAATGAAAGAAACCGCGCCGGGTCTGGATCAGGTGAAGCCCCCCGAGTTAAGTAAAATAGCCGAAACCCTATTCGGGATGATGATGGTTTCTACAACCCGGGAGGATGGATTTGTTTCAGAGGCTTATTCCCCGGTAGGGGGTTTTATGAGTTTAGCCCTGGCAGGGGGGCTTGTCGGAGCCCTGTCATCATCCACAACCCTGAAGTCCTCCGATGATAATGCCAAGCAGGCCAAGACCCTGGCCGATATGAGAGTTCTGACGACGGCCATTGAGAGCTACATAGCTGAAAAAGGTGCACCGCCGGAAACCTTAGAAGAGCTGGTCCCAAAATACCTTCCGGAAATTCCCCTTAGGGATGGTTGGGGAAATGAATTTATCTACGAAGTTGGAGAGGACAATCAGACTTATTCTCTCATCTCCCTGGGAAAAGATGGGGTCGAAGGGGGAGAAGGTTTTAATGCCGATATTGTTATCGAAAATGGTGAATTTATTGCGGGGCCTGGAGTTAGGGATTAATACGTCAGGAAGAAAGTTCGTGGTAACGACCTGGGTCGTTCTCCAGGAAGAGAAACATAAGAAGGTCGTTATTACCTTCACAGGTCGGAGTTGTGTCACCGATTTATCCGCGTTACCGTAATGGTCCCATAAAGTTGGGAAAGGTAGCCGATCCTACCCGATGTTTACAATTTCGGAAAAAGAACCTGATGCGTCTTTCCAACTGGTATTGGATCCGGCTGGACCGTAATCCCAACTGGAATTTCTTTCAACTCTATCGTAAAGTTGTGGATCTTCTCCATGGGCAATTTTCTATGAGGGAATTTTAACCGACCGGAACAAGAAAGGGTCCATTTTTATTGTTGGATAATATGAAATCGGTTGTAAGGATTGGAACACGTGGGAGCCAGCTAGCTCTCTGGCAGGCTAACTGGGTCAAGAACCGGTTGGAAGGCCTGTACCCGGATCAAAAAATAGTTCTGGAAATTATTAAGACCCGGGGGGACATCCTGTTGGATACTCCCCTGGCCCGGGTGGGTGGTAAAGGGCTCTTCGTTAAGGAAATCGAAGAGGCACTCCTGGAAAATCGCGTTGATCTGGCCGTTCATAGTATGAAAGACGTCCCTATGGAGATTCCAGAACCGCTGTGGATTCCGGCTATCACAGAAAGAGAAGACCCCCGGGATGTACTTATCTCTAAAAGAAATCTAACCTTAGCCGATTTACCTCCAGGGGCCAGGATCGGAACCAGCAGTTTGCGCAGACAATCTCAACTCCTCCATTATCGACCGGATTTTCGGATAGTTCCCCTTCGTGGAAATGTAAACACCCGATTACGTAAATTGGAGCAGGAGGATTTAGATGCCATTGTTTTGGCCGCAGCCGGTATCAAACGAATGGGCTGGGAAGCCAGGATTACCGAGTATCTTCCTTACCATATTAGTTTACCGGCTATTGGACAGGGCGCCCTGGGGATTGAATGCCGTCGGGAGGATGGGATCATCAATGAAATGGTCGCTCGTTTGAACCATAGCTTGACGGCCCGGGTTGTTACAGCAGAACGGGCTTTTTTACGAAGGCTAGAAGGGGGTTGTCAAGTCCCCATTGCCTGTCACGGGGAGATACAGGCCCATATTCTCCGTTTAACAGGTCTAATTAGTACACCAGACGGGAAATGGATGATTCGGGATCAGGTAAGTGGTGAGGTAGGAGAGTGGGAAAACGGCCAACAGGAAGAAAAACTCGGGATCCAATTGGCAGAGCGACTCCTTGCACAAGGTGCCGGCCAGGTTCTGGAGCGATGGAAATAAGGAGTAAAAAAAGCGGGAGAACAGGAGAGGGGAAGATAAGAATTCTCCCCTCTCCTGTTCTCCCTTTCACCTCTTCTTCCCCATCTCTTTTATTCAGATGTTCCTACCTTGGTGGTGGATTTTTTCTTGGAAGTTCCTTTATTTTTAGGTGGGAAATTCTCTAACTTCATACCCAGGGACAGACCCATTTCAGCAAGAATCGTTTTAATTTCATTGAGGGATTTTTTCCCAAAATTTCTGGTTTTTAACAGTTCAGCTTCCGTTTTCTGAACCAGTTCTCCTATAGTCCGGATATTGGCATTGTTCAGGCAATTGCTGGATCGAACCGATAACTCCAATTCATCAATGCTTTTCAAGAGATTTTCATTAAATTTCTCCTCTTCTTCATCAACCTCTTTTTCCTCAACCTCGGGTTCTTCTTCAAAGTTAATAAAAATATTTAACTGATCCTTCAGAATCTTAGCGGCGTGGGCAATGGCATCGGCCGGGGATATGGTCCCATTGGTCCAGACTTCCAGGGTTAATTTATCATAATCGGTTCGACCTCCAACGCGGGAAGCATCCACATCATAAGTGACCTTTTTAATCGGTGTAAAAATAGAATCGATGGGAAGAACCCCGATGGGCTGATCCTCTCTCTTATTGAGCTCACTGGGTACATAACCCCGACCCAACTGAACTTCCATTTCCATATCCAGGGACCCTTCTTTACTCAGGGTTGCAATGTGCAGGTCAGGATTCAGGATTTCGATATCCGGATCTCCTTGAATGTCCCTAGCCGTGACCTCTTTACTTTCTGAAGAGGAATTGGAGACTTTGAGGTAGAGCTTCCGTGGGTACTCCAGGTTATCGGAACGCGGTTTTAAAATGAGCTCCTTTATATTAAGAATAATCTCAGATACATCTTCTACAACTCCCGGAATAGTTGAAAATTCATGTAAAACTCCCTCGATCTTGACAGAGGTTACCGCTATACCACGTAGAGAGGCCAGGAGAATACGTCTCAGAGAGTTTCCAATGGTAATTCCAAATCCCCTCTCAAAGGGTTCGGCGTAGAAACGTCCGTATGTTCCGGTTAACGTTTCATAGTCGCATTTAAGTTCTTTAGGTTTTTGAATACCTTTCCAGTGCATAGATCCCCTTTTCCTTATCTAACACGGCAACAAGCCTATGAGCAGACTTTACAAGGCTTTAAAAACTAAAGAACAAAAAAATTCCCAGTAACGACTCGCTTCCCCACAGAATCCGCCCTATAGGACCGCAGGCCCTACAGGACCTAACTTCTGTACCTGGAATGGAAACAGGTGTTTCCCTTTTGTTATAGTCACTGGGAATTTTCTGCCCTAAAGTTTTGATGTGTTTGCTTATTCTTGTATATCAGAAGACCTCTTTTTTCCTGAAAGGAAGAAAACCGGTTAGATAAAAGATGGTTCTACCAAGTTAATTATCTACGAAGTGCCTACTTTCCTGGAGTAAAATATAAAGCAAGGAACAAAATTTGTCAAGTATCCCTTTATCCCTTCCGGGGATAGTCTATGCACCGGATTCCAAAGCCGAACCAAAACCCTCAATTGTATTTTCGATAAACTGCAATCACCTTACCCTGGATATGAACATCTTCTTTCAGAATATAGGGTTTTAATTCCGGGTTAGCCGGTTGTAATCGAATATGATCTTTTTCCTTGTAGTACTTTTTTAGGGTCACTCCTCCATCGGAGAGGAAAGCAACCACCGTCTCTCCATTGTTGGCATGATTTTTTTCTTCGACTACTATATAGTCTCCATCGTTGATAAACTCATCAATCATACTGTTTCCTTGAACTTTTAGCACATACAACTTCTTAGGATCTTTTCCCGATATAAGTTCCATGGGGATGGAGAGGGTTTCTTGGGGATCATCGAAATTTTCAATGGGTTTACCGGCAGCAATAAGACCTTTTAAAGGAAGCGAAACAAAGTTCTCATCGCTTTCTATAATTTCAATGGATCTGGCCTGACTGGTTCGTCTTATCAAGCCTTTCTTCTCTAAAGCTCCTAAATGCTTATGAACCGTAGCCAGAGAAGAAAGTCCAAAGTTATCGGCAATTTCTTTTAAAGAAGGGGCCGAATCATTGGCTTTAATAAACGCTTTAATATATTCTAAAATTTCTCTCTGACGTCTGTAGAGAACCGGGGCTTTCATAGTATTCTCCTTTTGGTTAAGAATATTTTAAATATCCTGAGGATTCTTAAGTTTCCTCAGCTTAGGATCTTTATCTATTTCCTCCCTGTCTGACCATCCTAACTTTAATTAATACGAAGAAAAGGCAAAAATCAAGTAAAAAATTTTCTTAATAAGAAAAAAAATTTCTTGACAAATTTTAAAATCTGTATTTACTGGGCATGTCGTTTATACATTGTAGGATAAGTTTTTTTTCCAGGAGGTTATTATGTCAGTACGAGGACGTGTCAAATGGTTTAATGAAGCAAAAGGTTATGGCTTCATTGAACGTGAAAATGATACCGATGTTTTTGTGCACTATACAGCTATCCAGGGAGAAGGGTTTAAGACTCTCAGCGAGGGTCAAACCGTAGAGTTTGAGGTCATTGAGAGCGAGAAAGGCCCCCAGGCCGCCAATGTAATCAAACTCCAATCTTAGTAGTTTTTATAGGAATTTTAATTTTATTATAAAATCCTGGAGGAATCTCGGTAAAAGTTTATAAACTTTTGCCGGGATTTTTTATTTTATTTAAACCCTCTGTTTTTCCCCTTACTTATTTTCCCATTAAACGACCCTGTTTTTTACGGTCCCACCCAGATAGCTTATCACGTTATCCACGGCCATACTGAGGCCCCTTTCCAGGACCTCTGGACTTGAAGGCGCGCAATGAGGGGTTACTACCACATTCTCTAATGCCAGGAGGGGATCATCGGGATCGATAGGTTCCTTATCAAAAACATCCAAACCCGCTCCGGCAATCTTTTTTTCTCTAAGAGCTTCCAGTAAAGCTTCTTTTTGCACAATAGCTCCCCGAGCGGTATTGATAAAAATAGCAGAAGGTTTCATAAGGCCAAATTCCTTTTTTCCGATCAGACCTTCGGTGGTTTTTGAAAGTCTCAGGTGGAGGGAAATCACGTCAGATTGTCTTAAAAGGGTTTCCCATGGAACGTAGGTAAACCCGATTTCTCTGGCTTTTTCTTCAGAAGGATGGTAGGTCCAGGCAAGAACCTGCATACCAATTCCACGGCATAACCTGGCCGTTTGCTGGCCGATAACTCCGGTGCCGATAATTCCGGCTGTTTTACCGAAAAGCTGGGTAATAAAACCCCGGGTCCAGACCCCTTTTTTCATCTGGGTATGAAGGTGGGGGATCTGTCGGGCTACGGCCAACATAAGGGCTAAAGCGTGTTCTGCAACGGATTCTGTGGAGGTGTTGGGAGTATTTGTTACAGTGACCCCGTACCGTTGGGCCGCCTCCAGATCTACATTATCCACACCGGTTCCCCAAATGGAGATGAGTCGAAGGGAGGGAGATTTCTGAAAAACTTCTTCAGTAAATTTACAATAAGCCCGAATATTAATAACGACCTCTGCCCCTTGCATTCGCCGAATAAGCTCTTCGGTAGATTCCGGCCTGGTCGTCCAGACCTTAACCTCTCCATAGGGTTTAAGCCTCTCCAACATGGGGGTACCGGAAATAACAGAAGGGAAATCATCTGGAATTACAATTTTGATCATAGGGTTACCTCCTCAAAGGATAAAAGATAGGGTTAGGTTCTAGAGAACCTTAGGGTTTTTATCTTCCTATAGCAAGAGAATTTCTATTAAAATTTAATTCAAAGACAGGTTTTTGAGGAAGTTCTTGACAAATTGAAAGGGGATTCTTATAATAATAGTGCAAGGTAAGTTGCTCTTTGAAAATCGAACGGAAGAAGTTTCAGCCTTTGAGTGAGATCGTAACTACCCCGTATCAAACTTTTTAATTTTTTAAGAGTTTGTTTACGGAGAGTTTGATCCTGGCTCAGAACGAACGCTTGCGGCGTGCCTAACACATGCAAGTCGAGCGAGAACGGGAGGCAACTCCCTAGTAAAGCGGCAGACGGGTGAGTAACACGTGAGTGACCTGACTTTGGGACGGGG
>DATMBG010000016.1 GCA_035559535.1 Candidatus Limnocylindrales bacterium | reverse complement strand
CTTCACCCTGGTCTACCAACAAGAAGCCAATGTTTATCGCAACGAGCAAGCCTTTCCTCGGGTTTTTGTGGTGCATCGGGCTTTTGTGGTATCAGATCCTGAGGAGGTGATTCAGCGGTTGAAGGATGCTTCCTTTGATCTGCGAAGACAGATCCTTTTAGAAGAGAACGTAGAAGAGGTGGGGATGTTAACAGGTTACGGGGCTCCGGTGGAGGACAAATCGGATGTAGAGATCGAAGCCTATACACCCAATCGCGTCATCCTAAAGGCCAGAATGGAACATGATGGGTTTATCGTATTGGGAGATGCTTACTTTCCGGGATGGAAAGGATATGTAGACGGTCGGGAAAGGAAAGTATACCTGACGGATTATTTTATTCGATCCCTCTATGTAGAATCAGGAGTCCATCGGGTAGAACTCAGGTATCAGCCGGTATCCTATAAATTAGGGGCCTGGTTGAGTCTGGTAGGATGTGGGACCCTGGCCGCTATATGGGTTTATCCCTTAGGGAAGAGAAGACTCCTTTTTAACGTCGTTCCAATAACGCCACCGGAAAGTTTGCAAAAATACGATTGAGGGGCAGGATAACGGTTTCATTTCTCTGACCGGTCTCCAGGGTTTCTCCGCTGAAAATATTATAATATCTTTGTCCAGCTTTCTCATGGGGAAGTACGAGAAAAGAATCTCCCCATACCTGCTGACCCAGGGGTAACTCTTCTGGAGCCCGTAGAATTCGAGTCAGAAGTCTGGGCACAACCACTATGATGGCCTGGTCTTCATATTTTCGGATAAAAGCACAGACCTGATCCTTTTTACCCCCTCTATTTTTTAAGGGAATATAAGACCCTTTTAGAAAAAGCTCCTTTTTTGTTCGCCGATAGGTCAGGGTTCGATAGATCACATATAACTTAATCCGACCATCCTCTCTGGTCTCGACTAGTTCCCTGACCAGCTTGATCAGATCTCCCTTTACCTCCTGGCTCTCCCAACCTGGGGGAAGGGGGGATGAGGAGGATCCAAAGATCCGCTCCTTTAAGGCAGAGAGCATCTGACGTCTTAGGGTATAGTCTACGGGCCTTCGATTATCTGGATCTACCAGACTGAGGTTCCAAAGTTCACTACCCTGATAAATCTCCGGGATTCCCGGAGAAGTTAACTTGAGAAGTGTCTGGGAAAGGGAATTATAGATACCGTAATCGGCAATTTTTCTTTGAAAGATTTTAAAATCTTCCAGGAAAGGATTGGGCTTAGAGTTATCCAGAATGGCGGCCACAAAAGCCCTGACCGCCTCGTCATATTCTTTATTGGGGTTAATCCAACTGGTATGGATCTTGGCCTCTTTAATCGCTTTTTGCATGTATTCTTGAATTCTCTCTTGAAAGGTCTGATATTCTTCCTGATTCTTCATCTGAAAGGGCCAGGCCCCCAGCAGGGTTTGATAAAGCAGATATTCTTCATTGGGATCGGGAACCCATTGACCGTTGACGACTATTTTTTTCTTTTTATTGAGCCGACTCCATCGGGTCAGACAACTCCTCCATTCCTGGGGAAGTTCAGAAAGGACGTTAATACGGGCCCGAACGTCTTCTCCCCGTTTGGTATCGTGGGTTGAGGTGGAAAGTAGAGAATAGGGCCAGTGTTTAAGGCGTTCCAGGTTCTTTTTATGAAACGTATCTACAGAAATCCCGAATTTTTGAGGATTTCCGCCCACTTCATTCAAAGATAGCAGACGGTTGTAAATGTAAAATGCCGTATCTTCAAGGCCTTTAGCCATCACCGGACCGGTGAATTGTTGAAATCTCATCACAAAATTCTTTTGCTCGATACGGTCTGACTCATCCAATGTTTCCAGATCCTTGAGGAGCAGAATATCCTTCACAAAATCAAAAACAGATAAGCCGATAATATGTCCTTTCTTTTTAGCAGTTTCAACTGCCTGGTGAATATACACTCGATCCCTTTCTGTAACGGTATCGTTATAACTTCCTATATAGGTTCTATAGATGGGAAAACAGGCGATAATCTCCCGAACTGCATTGGTTAAGCTGTTTAAGGTAAAGTCTCTGAATTTTCTATTTTTCTCTGAAATTCGATTCAACTGATGACCCAGGACATTAATCTCACTGGACATTGCAACTTCCATAATGTACTTCTTTTTCTCATAAACCAGATCCGGAAAGTGAATCCGCGTTCCGATAAATTTGGCATAAAGGGTGGTAAAGGCCCTTTCATGGAATCTATTCACGAAAAGCCCATTGAGGGTATTCATGAAATCATATCCCACCGTACCATAGATAACCCAATCCTCCGGCAGGTTTTCCCCTTCGCTCAAAATCTTTTCTGCAATTAAATAAAAGGGGCGTACCAGAGGGGCATGGGGATTCTTCCTCCATTCTGCCTCGAAACGTTGAAACAATAAGTGCTGGAAGGTTTCTTCCTCTTCTCCTTCTTCCTTTCTCTCCTTCTCCCCTTCTTGACTTTTTGCCCACTGAAGCAGGCAATTTTTCTGGAGTTGTAAAAAGTATTGTGCTGGATTGAAGAGACCATCAGAGTGATCAATCCTCAGACCGGTTACTTTCCCTTCCCGGATCAATTGAAAGAGGAGCCGGTGGGTTTCCTGGAAGACCTCCGGGTTTTCCATACGAATCGCGGCCAGTTCGTTAATATCAAAAAACCGACGATAGTTGATCTCCTCGCCGGCTACATACCAATGGGCTAAACGGTAGGCCTGGGCATCTAAAAGTGCATCCAAAAGGTCAAAACTCCGGGGATCCCCTTTTACACCGTTGAAGATCCGGATGTTCTCTTCAATAAAAGCTCTGACCTCGGGGCTCTCGCTACATAGATTGGCAAGTCGTTTTTTGATGATTTCCTTTTCGCGATGTCTCTCGGCAATTTTTTGTGGATCCTTTTCAGTACGTGGGGGGAGGTAGCTTAAAGCGGTCAGAATACTTTGATATTCCAGAAAGTGCGGATGTTCACTTCCGAGGATTTTCTCCAGTTCAGAAAGGCGATGTTTTAAGATATGGGCAGAGGTCCGGGGCGCAATGGGTAATTTATGTTGATGATACCGAACAAAAAACGCACCCTCTTCAAAGGTCAAAATCAGTTCTTGATTTTCCAAAACTTTACCGTATTGATCCCCTAAAATAGGAAGAAGGACTTTGTTCTCCAATTCGGGTTTCAAAGGTTTCCAATCGATATCGAAAAAAGAGGCAAAGCGGGAACTCGGACCATTCTCGAGAACATCCTGCCACCAGGGATTACTACTTTCTGCAATTCCAACATGATTGGGTACAAAATCGAGAATATGGCCCATGCCGTGTGCTCTCAATTCCTGCACGAATGCTTGGTAATCTTCCTCTGTTCCGATTTCTGGATTAAGGGCATTATGATCTATGATATCATAACCGTGCAGGCTTCCCGGTCGTGCCTTCATGTAAGGAGAGGCGTAACAGTCGCTGATCCCTAGCTCGTAGAGATAGGGAATGAGCCGTTGGGCATCCCGAAAGGTAAAAGTATGATTGAATTGAAGGCGATAAACGGAGATGGGGATCCTGGTAAAAGAGCTGATCTGTTGGATCAGGGTATTTAGATGGTTTTCCATAAAGTTAGAGGAGACAGGCAGGCCGGACGCCTACACTCCTGACTTTAAAGGTTTTGATTTATTCTTACCTCAAAGCCAGGGGCCCCTAATTTTACCCGAATTTTAAATCGTATAAGCATCCTGTAGAGTTAAATTTAAAAACCATTCTTTCTTTACCCCCTCGCTTCTCCTTTCTGGAGGAGGTTTTTGTGGAAGTGCGGGTTAGTAAGCGCGCTCCCACCCTGTCCCTCCCCTCGTTTGGCAGGAGAGGGAACTTCGGAGCAAAGTCCTCCTGCCCCAGTGGGGGAAGGGTCGGGAAAGGGGGCCTATCTACAAGCTTTCTCTAAAAAGCCTTCTAGGTTAACTACCCCTGAAAGCCCTGCTCCCCCTCATTAATAACCAGCAGAAAATAAATTTTAAAAGTAAGTTTAGATAATTATACTCAAATATATCCCTTTTTATCTTATTTTAAATAAAATTTTATCTTCTGACCGATACTATCCCCCTTCCAAGGGTATCTTTTTACCAACCTGACCCCCTAACTCCCTACACGCCAAGTTAAGCTGAAAAGTCCCGGCAGGGACGAATGGTTGGTGGCCCCCGACGCAAGTCGGGGGATTCAGAAATCCAGAATTTTTTCAAGCTCCGTTTCAAGCTCCGAAGGAAACCTCCCCCCACGTAGCGGAAGCGGTGATAGACCCTCGATATTTGGGTTTATTTTAAATAGGTTCCTATTTTTCTTATTATCCCATGGTTTTTTAAATTCAAGACCCTGGGATAAACAATGAAGGAGAAGATCTATGTCCACAAAAACTCGTTTTCTACTTTCGATAATGCTTTTTATTATATTACCTTAAATGCTCAAGGCCATCCCGTTAGTACCGGTGGATTCGGACACTCCGAGTGTAGCCCTGAAGCTACGGCTATTGGTAAAGCCCTTCCAATAGACTTTCCGGTAGGTCCTACACCAGCTCCTTAATCCTTATCCAGGTAGTTAAAGTGAGTCGACGAGCGGTAAATGGGGAGAGTTCCTGAATTCCTGTGCAGGCAGTTAGAGGCAAAGGTAAGGTATTTAGAGATAAAAGCCTGAAAATTCTTTCATCCCGGGGTGAATCTTTCACCCCTTTCTTAGGTTTAAGACCTTCAAAAATAAAAAAGGGATTACACTCCGGTAATCCCTTAACTGATTGAACGTCCCCAGGGGGATTTGAACCCCCGTTGCCGCCGTGAAAGGGCGATGTCCTAAGCCGGGCTAGACGATGGGGACACCAGATAAGCAAGTTTTAATATACGAGGTAGATAAGTTCTCTGTCAATAGGAAGAGCCTAAAATTGTAAAGATTTGCTGAGGGGAGATAGGTCCTTCCCTTAAAACCTTCGGTGTCTCTTCCGATATATCCACAATAGTCGATGACCTTCGATAAAGGGTCTCTCCCTGATCCAAAATTAAATCGACCCTTTCCAGTCCTTCCTCCAGTTGTTGGAGCACTTCTTCTACGGTAAAAGGGGATTCCTTTCCGGAGCTATTGGCACTGGTAGCGGTAATAGGTACCCCGGCGGCCGCTACCAATTGCAGAACCAGATTATTTCCAGGCATCCGTAATCCGATTTTTCCGGTTCCACTAACCAGCAGGTCTGGAACGATTTCCTTTTTTTTAAGAATGAGGGTGAGTGGCCCTGGGAGAAGTTCTCGAAACAACTTTTCCGCTTTTTCATTCCAGACGGCCAGTCGCTGAGCCATCTCCTTATCCGATACCACCAGATGAATCGGTTTATTGAAGGAACGTCCTTTAATTTCAAAAATTTTTCGGATAACCTCTTCCCGAAGACCATCCCCTCCCAGCAAATACCCCGTATCGGTAGGGCAGACAACAATTCCCCCCTCTCGTAGGATCTCTACAGCTTCTTGAAGGATCTGAAGATCCAAGCCATATCGGCAGTCTCTTATAGGCGGTTGTCGGATCATGGATACTAATTAGAACTCCAGATTGGCTTTGGCACTTAAGTCTAAGCCACTCCGTACCCCTTTTTTAAAGAGATGATATCCGAGTCCGGCTATAATGGCAGCGTTATCCGTACACAAAGCCAGACTGGGATAAACCACTTTTAAACCCAACTCACGGCCTTTTTCGGATAAGGTTTTCCGTAACAGGCTGTTGGCAGCGACCCCGCCGGATAAAGTGACGGTAGAAACCCGTTTTTCCTCACTGGCTTTCAAGAGTTTTGCAACCAGTACATCCACCGCTGCCTGTTGAAAACTAGCCAACAGGTCTTCTTCTCGAACCTCTTTACCCTGTGCTTTGGCTTCTCTAACAAAGTAGGTTACGGCTGTTTTTAACCCACTAAAACTGAAATTATAATCTCCACTGTTCAAAAGTGGCCGAGGAAAATCAATGGCTTTGGGATCTCCACCTTTGGCAAGTCGATCGATAATGGGCCCTCCGGGAAATCCCAGATTCAAAAATTTAGCGATTTTATCATAGGCTTCTCCTACCGCATCATCCACGGTTCCACCGAGAATCTCATGTTCTGTTGGAGACTTAATATAAACCAATAACGTATGCCCCCCTGACACCGTTAAATCCAGATGAGGTACTTCCAGATCCGGGTGTTCCATAAAATTCGCATAGGCATGGGCTTCGATATGGTTGACCCCGACCAACGGTTTACGACGTGCATAGGCTATAGCTTTGGCTGCCGAAAGTCCAACCAACAAAGATCCTACCAACCCAGGCTTATAGGTCACTGCGATAGCCTCCGGATCATCCAGGGTAATTCCGGCTTTCTTTAAGGCTTCATCAATAACATACAAAATCAACTCTACATGCTTCCGAGAAGCAATTTCCGGAACGATCCCCCCATATTTTTGGTGAAATTCGTTTTGAGAAGAAATAACATTGGAAAGGATCTTAACCCCGTCCTCTACAACCGCAGCCGCCGTATCATCACAGGATGATTCAATACCTAAAATTAACATAACTCTCTCATCTTATATGGACACAAAGATACCACGAAGAGGGAAGTATGGAAGTATGGGAGTGTGGAAGTTCTAACTTCTGTACCTCCATACTTCCATACTTCCCTCTTCGTGGATAAACAGAATCAATAACTAATAAAAACCTGCAAAAGCGCGATGTCTTTTTACTTTAGTAGTACCTTGTTTACTTAGTTTTGCTTGACTTTTAAGTGGCCCTCACCCCCGAACAAGGTACTAATTTGTATAATATTCTTTAATCTGAAAGAGAATATATAAAATAATCCCGGATCCCAGGATAAAACCCATCAAACTAAGGGTTAAAATGTTATAAATTCCACTTAAAAGGGCTGTATAATAAACCAAATACCAGGATCTTCGTGTTCGCTTGAAAAGCCCGGGAAGGGCCATAATATTTAAAACCAGGGAGCTTCCCACAAAAATCAGGGTTGAAAAGTAATCAAATCCATAGTGAAAGCCTCGGCTGGCTCCCCCTAAAAAACTAAAAGGTAAAATCAATGCACCGAGTCCAAAGGTAATTAACAGAACAGGTAACGAAAAGATAATGATAAGAATGGCGAGCCAGGGAGCAAAATTAACAAAAAGCTCTTTCCAATCGGCAGGCAGCGAAGGAGCTTTTTTTACCAGATAAAGATCCAGCAGCTCTTCCAATCGTCGAAGATAAAATTTAAAATCTGATTGATTAAAAAAACCCATGTATAAATAGTAAAGTAGTCCTTCGTCCTTGTCAAGGATTCTGCCAAGGCTTTCATCTTTTAAATTTTTTTATTCTTTCCCAGGAAGATGGTTTCTGTTGGAGACTTCATTTCATAGGTGATTCCTCGCCAGGTAATGCGTCGGGTAAGCGCAGAGTGGAGGCAAATGTAAAAATTCAGGATGGCTACCAGGGGAGATAAGAGAATATAACTCCATCGGTATTTTTTAAGCTGCTTTTGATCTGTCGGTAAAATCTCAAGAACGGTCTTTAAACGGAGGTAGCTTTTAAGGAGAGGAAAAATTCCCAGACTTCCCAGGATGCCCCAAACCCAGATGTTCGGGTTTCGGCTGTTTAAAATTAAAGCCAGACCAAGACCCAGCGTTCCATTGTAAACAGTAAAAGAAAAAGCTCCCAATTTCCAGAGGAGAGGATGATAGACCCGGGTAATGACCATCTGTCGGGTGCTCCATTCCAGAAATTCCCTCAAACTACAGTTTTCATGGGAGAGTGTCAGGCCTTGAGGAACGAATAAGATCCGATAACCTCTTTTTTTTAAGGCCCAGGTCAGAGCATAATCATCGCTTAATGCCCCTTCCCAGGATTGGAGGACCCCGGTTTTTTCAAATAATTTTCTTGGGATGGCCGTAGATCCTCCCCAGGCAAAGTTAAGCTTAGGATCTTCTAAAATGGGTAAAACATTTCCATTCCAGATAACCCGGAGAAGGGATCCGAGATTTCTCCGGTCCGGGAGATACCAGCGGTATCCCGTGGTTGCACCTATAGGTTTATGGAAGGGTGGGAGGAGGGAAAGACGGGAAAAAGGGGGGATTTGACCCAGGTTTTCCTGGTCTTCTAAGGGCGTACCCTCCCATTCTTCTAACAAGGGGTTGATCAGGTTTCTAAGCCATTGAGGATGAGGACGAATATCAGAATCTGCAAATACATAGATCTCATCTTCAGGGTCTGTGTTCTGAATGGCAATTCTCAAATTATGGATCTTCTGACTGCACCGGGATCCCCATCCGGCGATCAAGACCTTTGCAGGGATCCGGGGATTTTCTCGAATGATCTGGTGAAGTACGGGAAAGGCCGGATCCTCTGGAGTGGCCGTCACAAATAAAATATGATAGACAGGATAATCTTGCTGGAAGAAAGCCTGAACATTCTCTTTAAAACCGGGGTCAAGACCTTTACAGGGGATGATGACAACCGCCTTACAAGACTGGAAAGTTGGAGGTGAATCTTTGGTTAGGAAACGTCGGATACGATGATGATATCTCAGTCCCCCCCATAAGGTATAGAGGTTTTCAAGGATAACCAGCCCTCCGAAGAGAAAAAACAGGAATTCAATTCCCACTCCCATGGTTCATCGTTCATGGTTTGCAGGTGGGTAACAGATCATTATCCTGGGATCATCAACCCAACGATTTAATCTTTTCCACGACCTCGTTAATAATCGAATCCGGCGTGGAGGCTCCTGCAGAGACACCAACCGTTTGGGCTCCATGGAACCAGGCTGGATTCAGGTCGGCAGCAGACTCTACCTGGTAGGTTCGAGGGTTGAGGGATTGGGAGATAGCCGTGAGTCGCTTGGTATTGGCGCTGGTAAAAGAACCTACAATGATCATCACATCGTTTTCCAGGGGCATGGTCCGAATCTCATTCTGGTGAGCGGTTGTAGGCCCACAGATGGTATTAATAAACTTTAATTCCTGGCATTTACCTACCAACTTGGCTACAATCTTCTGGACGTTTTCAATGTTTTGGGTGGATTGGACGACGACCCCTATTTTTTTCATTCGACCGACTTTATCTGCTTCCTCCGGTTTGGCGATAACGATGGCGTCTTTAACCTGACCGGAAATTCCTATCACCTCATCATGCCCGTGATCTCCGATAATTACCACCCGGTAGCCTTCTTTTTCAAGCTCTCGGGCATATTCATGGATTTCTAAAACAAGGGGACAGGTTGCATCGACCACCTGAAGTCCTCGCTTTTTAGCTTCTTCATAAATACTGGGGACCGCTCCATGGGCCCGAATTAAAAGAATCCCCGAGTCGATATCCTGGACCTGATTTACCACTTTTACTCCGGCTTCATGGATAGACTTAACCACGTGTTCGTTATGCACAATATGTCCCAGCATGTGGACAGGCCCTTGTTTACTTTGGGCTGTATCCAGAGCAATCTGGATGGCGTCCCGAACTCCAAAGCAAAATCCTGCACTTTTAGCTATACGAACTGTGATCATTTTACTCTCCCATGTTTCAAGGGTTTTATTTAACGTAATGGAGATTCCAAATTATTTAAAATAAAGTACAAGATAAATATTGACTGTTACCTCAAGTTTTGTCAAGATATCTATCACAAAAAGATGGACTGGGCGGTTTTACCTTGGCTAAACAGCTAGCTTACTTAAAAGGAGGATAACGGTGAGATCAAAAATCTTAATAAAAGCTTTGAAGTTTTACGGGTCGGGTCCTTTTCTGGTCAGCCTGATAAGCTTGACAACAGCCTGGGGGGGTCCTCTGGAAGAAGGGGAAAAGTATGAAAGGCAACACCTCTATTATCAGGCTGCCCAGGAGTATCGTAAAATTGATAATCCAGAATTACGAGAACTGAAATTGAATCATCTCAATACCGGCTGGAATGGTTTAGATGGTCAAATTATGAAGGCCCAGGAAAATGTAGCAAAGAATCCGAATTCTGCAGAGGCCCATTATCAATTGGCAGATAAATATTATCAAAAAGGGGAGGCTTTGATAGCTTATCAGCGGACGAATCTCAAGAATTATCCGGAGACCACTCTAGAGACCGAGAAAACCTTTTTTTTCAATGCCGCTACAATGGAAAGCAACCAGGCGCTCCAATTAAATCCAAATTATCCCCAGGCCCATCTCCTCCTTGGCAAAATTTATTTAGTCCAGGGTAAGAAACCCGAAGCTATCCAGGAGATTAATCAGGCTCTTGCCCTGGATCCCAATTTTAGAGACGGTTATATCTCTTTAGCTCAAACCTATCTGACCGATAAGTCTTATGATCAAGCCGAAGCAAGCCTATTAAAACTGGTAGAATTAAATCCCAACGATGCAGCCACCCATACACTGTTGGGTAACCTCTATCTTGAACGAAAAGACCCTGGTAAGGCGATTTCAGAGTTTAACAGGGTAATTCAACTGAATCCTTCAGATGGAGAGGTGACTACGCTTTTAGCTAAAGCTTATCATCTTTATGGAAAGGATTTGTACCGGGAAGGAAAGTACGATCAGGCGGTGGAAGCATTTCAAAAAGCCTTTCAGTTGAGATCTTTGAAGGAATATTACGATGATTTACAGACGGCCCTGAAGAGGCAAGAAGAGGTGAGATTGGCAAGCTTTTCCAAACCGGAGAAAGCAAAGGAAGAAATCTCGAAGCCCGCTTACAAAAAGAAAAAGAAAAGCCTTCGGAGGTCTAAAGTAAAAGCTGTAGCGGGAAAATCACAGAGAAAAGCCCCGTCTGTCCAGCCTCCGGCTCCTGCACCCCAAGCTCCGGCTTCCGGTGTCCAAACGCCTACCCAACCGTCTTCCCAACCTTCGGCTCCTGCACCTCAAGCTCCCACTTCGGGTGCTCCGACTCCTCCAGCTCAATCTCCCGTACAACCCCCTGCAGGGAAGCCTGCAAGTCCCGGGCAGCCTGCTGAACAATCACCTCCTTCGACCGGCCAGGCTCCGCCATCAGGACCCCCCGGTCAACCCCCACAACCTGCGCCGGGAGAGCAGAGATAATAGAAGTATGGGGGTATGGGAGTGTGGAAGTTAGAACTTCCATACCCCCCACTCCCATACTTCCATACCCCCCCCCCACTCCCACACGCCTCCTTAACCTTGAATTTATGCGATAAACGTTCCGCTTTTACCCCCGGTTTTTTTGACGAGGTGAATATCGGAGATTCTCATTCCGCGGTCTACGGCTTTACACATATCGTAAATAGTTAAAGCTGCAATGGAGACCGCGGTAAGGGCTTCCATTTCGACCCCTGTTTTATCTGTGATACGGACTTCGGCCCGGATTTCAATTTTACTCTCTGCCTCTACGGGATTAAAAAAGATATCGATTCCTGTAATGGCCAGTGGATGGCAGAGAGGAATCAGTTCACTGGTTTTTTTAGCTGCCATAATCCCGGCTATCCGGGCCACGCCGAATACGTCACCCTTGGCAATTTTCTGATTCACAATCATCCGGAAGGTTTCCGGCTTCATGTAAACTACCCCCTGGGCTACAGCTTCTCGCCGGGTGGAAGCCTTATCGCTCACATCTACCATGTGGGCCTGACCTTGATCATCAAAATGGGTTAAGGGATTCATGAATTAATAATAAAGGAGAAAAGGGGATAAAAACAAGGTCCTTTATTGCTCAAATTTTGTTTTTTCGATAGCTTTTTCTTGACAAATCCCTCTCTTTATGCCACTTTACTTGGAAGTTGAAGATAGCTTAGAGACACACCGAAAGGTTTTATTTTAATCGTTGTTTTTTAATAAACGTTATTTCGGTATGGTGGAATAAGGAGAGAATTATGTCCGTTAAGAAGGATAGGAAGTCCACTGAGGGGAATGTTCGCAGGGTTACAAAAGGGTTCTACGGTTCCGAGGCTTATATTGAAAATCGGGACTCCGGTCGAAGCGATATTTTGGTGGTTGAGTACTGGAAAGATATCGATGCGCCTCCCACGGGGTCTGAGGAGCTGGAGTTAAATCAAGGGGTAACGATACCGGATTTTGACATGATTGTCTGTTCGTGTGGCTATCGAAGTGGTCCTTCTGTCCATGGAGTCATCTGGAATGATTCCCCCCGTGCGGAGCTCTGGATTTTCAGGGAAGGTCATGGACCCCGGGAGTATATAGATTTCTTGCCTCCTCCCGATGCCAATGGGGCCTTCTCATTTGCGTTTGATGTAGGACCCGGAGAGGTTTATCGGTTTATCGCAGTCAGTCCCTTACAGGAAGGACAAACGTAAAAACAGCGTAGACGGCATGTGGCGAAGAATGGATGAGTACTATTTGCTACGTGTTGTTCCCTACCCGACGGAGTGTGGCCGACGCAGCTTTGAAAAAAAGACTTAAAGAGATTCTGATTCAGGCGACCGGTCTTAATCTAACCCCCCATGAAATTGGGGATGATACTCCCCTGACAAAGCTTGGGGTCGATTCTATGGCAGCTTTGGAAGTTGTGGTTGCTCTGGAGACTGAATTTGGGGTTTCCATTACCGATATGGAAACCGGTATGAAGGCATTTGCCAGCATCAATTCTTTAGCCAAATTTGTAGAAAAAAATCGGACGTAATCTGGACTTATAAAGTAGTCTGTTATGGCAAAGAATCCTTCGGTAAAGTTTGTCTTGAGTTTATCGAAGGGCTCAAAATAAACTCCGTGGTGAAGCCATCCATCAACGGGAGCTGGCTTCGCCAGGAATGACGCCTTATCTGTTGAGTTACGAATTCCCTGGAGAGCCGGTGGCCAAAATTGTACTTCCCCATCCAGGGTGAGCCGGAGAGGGCTACGGCTTTAAGGAAAATAGTTCAATCTGAGACCGATCTTACCGGGTGGTTTCTTTTTACTACCTGCTGGGATAGGATTGCCGTCTGTTATGTGTTGTTTTTCAGTTTTTTTACCTCATAACTGAGGAGTGGTTTCGTTCGTCCTTTGATGGGCATGGGGGGTAATGGATCCACATCGATCAGGTTTTTAACTTTTTGATAGACGGCCTCGGTAATAAGAATTTGGCCGCTACCGGCGACAGACTCAAGTCGGGAAGCAATATGAACATTATCCCCCAGGACTGTATATTCTAATCGCTCCAGGGATCCCATGTTACCCGAGACGACTTCTCCGGAATTGATCCCGATTCCAACGCCAACATATTTTTTTCCTTCCCGTTGAAGCTGATCACCTAACTTTTGAATTTCTTCCTGGATTTTAAGGGCTGCTCTAACGGCCATCTCGGCGTGATTTTCTTGCCTCAACACGGGAGCTCCAAAGACGGCCATGATGGCATCTCCCATAAATTTATCCAGAAGTCCATTAAAATCAAAGATGACCCGGGTCATGACCGTTAGATATCGATTTAACAATTCGACCACTTGTTCCGGCGGAATGGTTTCGGCCAGGGATGTAAATCCTCGAATACTCGCAAACAGAACGGTCACTTCTTGCCGGATACCTCCCACATAGATCTGGGGATTTTTAAGGATCCATTCTGCAATCTGGCCGGATACATATTTACCAAACGCCCGTTCTACCCGCTCCTTATGCTGAAGGGTCTGGGCCATGGAATTGAAAGCCTGGGTCAGCGTACCGATCTCATCCTGGGATTTAACCGGTAATCGGTATTGATAGTTTCCCCCGGCTATGGCTTTGGTTCCTTCTATAAGATCATAGATGGGAGTTAAGATCCAGGAAGCCAGGCCCAGGGAAGCGATACTTCCGAGAATAATTGCACCGATTAAAAATCCTATAATTCTATGAATGGCCTCCCGGACAGCCGTATTTATAACATCCTGGGAGAGTTCCAAATGGGCCGTACCAAGCTGAAGATTGTTGTAAAATATAGGACGTAGAAAATAAAGCGTAGGAACCCCCTTAGGGGTAGTATAAGGTTGGGCGATAATTTGATGCTGAGCTTCATAGGCCTCTTTAAGCCCGGCAGGAAGTGTAAATTTTACTCCTATAAACTCTGCCTCCGAATGGGCGCGTACGATACCCTGGTTATCCACAACAAAGGCGGCTTCAACCGATCTTTTCGAGCTTGCATTCCTCACCAGGGAATTGAGGATCAGGTCATCTTCATTTAAGAGGGGTTCGGCACTGGTTTGAGCCAGGTCGGTAACCAGTGCTTCCCCCTGGTTCTTCATAAGGGTATATAAAGTATCTCTTTCCGAGAGAATGAATAAAATTCCAACGCCCAAAATAGTCAGGATAAGGAGTCCCAGGATGAGCAGACATAGCTTAGCCTTTAGAGTTATAGATACCTGCATGGAAGACTGTATTAGTAGGTCAAACGCCCTCGTTTGATGTTTTTAAGGCTTTATAACCGTAATTTCTTCCCCTATCGCAAGTTTTTCATCCCGTAAATTATTCCACTCTTTGATAGCATTGACACTGACCCCGTATTTATCGGCGATACTCCACAGGGTATCCCCCTTTTTTACCGTATAGGAAATTTTATTTTCCTTCCCTCGGGATTTATCTACGGATTTTGCCAGCTTTTTCTCTTCGGAAGATTTGGCGGTTTCAAGTTTTTTCTCTTCGACGGCTTCAGGTTTGGTAACGGTAGTCCGATTGGTAGCAGTTGCAGTGTCACGAAGCTGTTTTTCTAAGTTCTTTACCTTCAAGGACAATTCTTCATTTTGCTTGCGGAGTCGCGCAATCTCGTCTTCTAAGCTTTTGATCTCTTGAGCCTGGGTCTGGGTATTGGCATCAGAGGTTTTAACCTCAGCCTTTGATTCTCTACTATCTGGTTTGATCTCCGGATTATTAGTTTTGACAGGACTCGTCGTCTCAACCTTTGCACTGACATGGTCTTTCTTGCTATCCGACCTGGCCGCCCAGTACATAGAACCTGCCAATATACCGATGATGACAAGACTACCAACTATCATTGCAATAGGTTTTATTTTATCCCTTTGAGAACGGGATATATACTCTTTTAGATTGTTCCTTATCATAAATAACCCTTCCCTTATAGAATTGTTCGGATTTATCCGAAGCCTTGAGGTAATGTCTTTATACTCTGCTAAAATATTCTGCTAAAATATGTGGTAGTATATAAGCCAAATTGGGCTTTACGTCAAGAAACTTTTTTCGTGCCGATCCCTTACTCAACGAGAATTTTTCTATCCCTTTAATTATTAAGAACATATATACGGTCTATTTTTGGATTTGATCCCTTAATTCTCAAAAAATAGAGAGGGAGGATCTACTCCCCCAAAGATCCTTTGAAATTCTTCAGCTCTCAGGTCGAATCAGGTAGAAACAGACCCCTCCGGGGGTATAAATTTCTCATCGGGTCGGAAGTAAAGTTACATTTTTACAATTTTTTTAATCGGATACCAGATCGGTTTGATCAGGGATCTGACGGGGTTTAAAGGTCCTTCTTTTAGAAATGGGAATTCCAATGATAGGATAACTCAACCGGTTTTCCTGGAATTTTATAAAATGGCATAAAGTGTGCATCATTAAATAGGCAGGATGTATAATAAAAGCTTATGCTGCTCATCCTGTTGGTGGAAGAGGTTAAGGAGTGGGAGTTTTCTTAATCTCCAGACCAACCAGGTGGATGGATCGAGCTGATAGATGGGAGAGGGTCAGCTCGGTCCCCACTTCCTTCCTTTCCCCCCTTATGGACCTTACTGGGTTCCCAGCTTCCTTCCGATAAACCTGATGCTTCGGTAAAAAAAATAGGTCTTGACTTTTGAAAAAGCTCACCCTAACTTGAGTACCTAAACTGCCGTGAATTTTCGAGTTATTAAAACAGACACCTCAACGAAGGCACGTTTAGGCCAGTTAACAACAGCCCATGGGCTTGTCCACACGCCTGTTTTTATGCCCGTGGGAACCCAGGCCAGTGTTAAGGGTCTTTCTCCTCAAAACCTTAAAGAAATAGGCGCCGAGATTATCCTGAGCAATACTTATCATCTTTATCTCAGACCTGGACATAAGCTTATTGAGGAGCAGGGCGGGCTTCATCGGTTTATGGGCTGGGATCGCTCTATTCTTACCGATAGTGGCGGTTTTCAGATCTATAGCTTATCTGATTTACGAAAGATTACCGAAGAGGAAGTTATTTTTCGGTCCCATTTAGACGGAAGTGAACATCGGATCTCTCCGGAGAAATCCATTGAGATTCAGGAGTCTTTGGGAGCGGATATCATCATGTGCTTCGATGAATGTACACCTTATCCGGCCAGTTATGATTATGCCCTTCACTCCATGGAGTTGACGTTGAAATGGGCCCGGCGTTGTAAAGAAAGGCATCGTCGTAAAGATCAACAGCTATTTGGAATTGTTCAGGGTGGGATGTATCCAGATCTTCGCGAGGCTTGCGTGAAGGGTTTGTTGGAGATAGGTTTTGAGGGTTATGCCTTGGGGGGATTAAGTGTGGGAGAGCCCAAATCAACCATGTATCAAATTGTAGATTTTACGACTTCCCTTCTCCCTTCGGACCAGCCTCGTTATTTAATGGGAGTGGGAACCCCCGAGGATCTTTTGGAATGTGTTGCTTTGGGAATCGATATGTTTGATTGTGTCATGCCGACCCGTCATGCACGAAATGGATCTCTCTTTACCAGCCGGGGAAGGATAATTATCAAAAATGCTCAGTATGCTAAAGACCCAAGTCCTTTGGATCCTGAGTGTGGCTGTTACACCTGCCAGAATTTTAGTAAAGCTTACCTGCGGCATTTATTTATGGCAGGTGAGATCCTGGCTGCGGTTTTGAATACTCTACATAATTTATATTTTTATCTTGACTTCATGAGAAAGATCAGAGAATCTATTAATCAGGATAGGTTTGTCGAATTTAAGGCTCAATTCCAATAACAGGTCAATTGTTCGTTGTCTATTGTCCGTTGTTCCGGGTGGAGAATCCTTTCTCTTCAATTTTAAAAAGTTAAACCGTAAAAAAGTGCCATCAACCCTATGCCCACAGACAACGGGTAACAGATGACGGACAAAAGGCTGTGCAACTTATAGGATTATCGGATATAGCCAAATTATTGGCAGGTGCTCCGGCACCTGGAGGGAGTCCCATAGAAGGTTTACTTTCCTTTACTCCCCTGATCATCATGTTCGTAATTTTCTACTTTCTGCTAATCAGACCCCAGCAAAAGCGCCAGAAAGAGATCAGGGACATGCTTGCCAATCTCAAAAAGGGGGATAAGGTGATTACAACCGGTGGGCTGTATGGGACCATTGTCGGGTTGAATGATTCCTATGTACAACTCAGGATTGCTGACCAAGTGAAGGTGAAGGTTTCCCGCAACGCCATAGCTGGGTTCCAGAACGAGGCCAGCAATAACGGAGAAGGGTCTACTTCTGAATGAGACATGGGGAGTCTATAGGGAGTATGGGAGTATAGGAGTGTGGGAGTATGGGGGTATGGGGGTAAATTTTCTCATACTCCCATACTTCCATACTTCCATACTCCCATACTCTTTATAAAAGAGTTCCTTGAAAAGCGATTTAAAGTGGCGATTAGGTCTTACTATTCTTTTACTGATAGCAGCAGGATGGGCTATTTATCCACCCCGGGAGAAACTAAACCTGGGTCTGGACTTACAGGGTGGCATTCACCTGGCTCTGGAAGTTGAAACGGATAAAGCGGTGCAGAATGAAGTGATCAGGGCCAAAGATTTTTTAGAAAAAGAATTAAATAAAAACAAAATTAAATATCAGCTTTTGTCGGTTAACCCGGATCATAGCCTGACCTTGCAACTGGTAGATCCCCAATCTGAATCCGGGGTTATGAAGATAGTTCGGGACAATCTTCCCAACTTTGAGAGGAAACCTCCCCCTTCGGATAATACCAGACTTGTCCTTGGATTGGAGAGTAAAGCCATTCAGAATATTAAGGAGAATGCTCTGCAACAGGCCCTGAGAACTATCCGGAATCGGGTGGATCAGTTTGGGGTTCGGGAACCTATTATTCAACGGGAGGGGGAAAACCGAATTATTGTAGAGCTGGCAGGAATCAATGATCCGGAACGTGCAAAGGAGTTGGTAGGGAAAACCGCAGAGCTTCGGTTTCAACTGGTTAGAGATGTGGCTGCAAGCCAGGAAGAACTCCTCCAGCGATATGGGGGAAAGATTCCGGAGGGTACGGAGATACTTCCCCAGGCTTCTTCCGGTAAAACCGGTGAGGGGAAAGTTAGCCGGTACTATTTGCTAGAAAAAGAAGCGAAGGTCACCGGGGCCGATCTGAAAGATGCCCGGACCAGTCGGGATGAATATAATATGCCGGCTGTAAGCTTTGAATTCGGCCGGGAAGGTTCTCGAAAATTTGGGGAGTTGACCGAAGCCAATATCGATAAGCAGTTGGCTATTGTGCTGGACAACAAAGTTCAATCAGCCCCTGTGATTCGCTCCAAGATTACGGATAAAGGGCAGATCACCGGGAATTTCACGGTCGAAGAGGCCTCGGATCTGGCCATTGTTCTTCGAGCCGGTGCCTTACCGGCGCCGGTTAAGATCCTGGAAGATCGTACAGTAGGACCTTCTCTAGGACAGGATTCTATCCGTTTAGGTATTCAGGCTTCCCTTATGGGAGCAGCTTTGGTCGTTATTTTTATGATTGCCTATTATAAGTTATCCGGCCTGATTGCCAATATCGCCCTTGCGATTAATATTCTTCTGCTTGTGGGAGCCCTGGCCGGTTTTGGGGCAACATTGACGTTACCCGGTATTGCAGGAATTGCCTTAACCATTGGAATGGCGGTGGATGCAAACATTCTGATTTTTGAACGAATCCGTGAGGAACTGGATCTGGGCAAAACCGTCCGCTCTGCCGTTGAGAATGGTTTCTCCAGAGCTTTCGTTACCATTATCGATGCCAATTTAACCACCCTCCTTTCAGGAATTATCCTTTTTCAATTTGGTACAGGTCCCGTTAAAGGATTTGCAGTAACCCTTAGTATCGGAATTTTGACAACCCTATTTACTGCTATTACCGTGACGAAGATGATGTTCGATCTTATGCTGGCAGGGAGGAATGTTAAGACGCTGAGTATTTAATGTCATCGGTCCGTTGCCCGTTGCCCATTATCCGTGGATTATTAACGAACGGCAACGGACGGCAACCATGGACTAAAAAAAATGCAACCAAAAGCAGAAAAAGTCGAAAAGACCCCAGTTAAGGGTAAGTCTCAAAAGGTTTATAGTTCGTATCTTTTTAAACGAATTAATTATGATTTTGTCGGCAAAAGGAAAATAGCCTTTATTGTTTCCCTTGTTACTGCCGTTGTGGGCCTCGGTTCGGTAATCATAAAAGGTGGATTTGATTTAGGGATCGATTTCAAGGGTGGAGCTCTGGTCGAGGTACGTTTTGAAAAACCAGTTCAAATCGATCAGATTCGAGAGACCCTTCAAACGGTTGGTCTGGGAGATAGTATTATTCAGCAGTTTGGAAGTGATAGAGATATTCTCATCCGTGTAGAGCAAAGCGCTTCAGGAGAAAATGTGGGGAGTAAGGTCGTAGAGGGCCTTAAAAATAAATTGGGGGATAATCCCTTTGAAGTTAGACGCATCGAGAGTGTAGGACCTCAGGTAGGAGGAGAATTGACCCGCCAGGCTCAATTAGCCCTTTTATTTGCCATTGCCGGAATGGTCCTCTATTTAGGCTGGCGGTTTGATTACGAGTCAGTCACTTCCATAGCCGTTATCACCGGAATCGCTCTGTTGACCATCGCTTTATCTTCCCTGGAGTGGATGTATATTCCACTTTTGACTTCGGTTGCCCTGGTGGCAGTTTTGGTGGTCTGTATCATTTTAGATCTTCGATTCGCTTTTGCAGCTATTATCGCGCTGATCCACGATGTGATTGTGACGATCGGTATGTTTTCTATTACCAATCGAGAAGTTACACTACCTGTTGTAGCCGCTATTTTAACCCTCATTGGATATTCGGTCAATGATACCATCGTTGTTTTTGACCGAATCCGAGAAAATCTTCGACTTTACTATCGAAGTAAGCCCTTTGAAGAAATTGTCAATATGAGTATTAATCAAACCCTCAGTCGAACCATTTTAACGGCTTTTACGGTCTTTATCGTTACCCTTATTCTGTATCTTCGAGGGGGAGAAGTCATCAATGGCTTTGCTTTTGCAATGCTAGTTGGAGTTGTCACGGGAACCTATTCGTCTATATTTGTAGCAAGCCCTATTTTAGTAGTCTGGCAAAATATCTCTAAAAAGAAAAGTTATAGCCCTAAGCACTAAATAAAGAAAGATAGAAGGTAGAAACTACCTCTTCCACCTTCCCGCTTCGACTACCTTCCAGTCAAGTTTAGGGTTTGAGATTGAGGATCGAGTTATGCTTCCTAAGGGTTTAGGAGATCTTAAGAAACTGGTTTCAAAGGAAAAAGATACCTCTTCTCAGATTGAGGAATACAAAAAGCTCCTGGAGAAGAATCCTAAAAATATTGATGTACAGCTCAAATTGGGAGATGCTTATGCTAAAACGGGGGATAAGGAAGCGGCCATCAAGGCTTATACCGAAGCGGCCATCCGGTATGCAGAAGAAGGTCATCTGGTCAAGGCGATTGCCGTTAATAAGATTATCGTAAGGCTTGATCCATCCAGAAAAGAAGCCCATGAGCGGTTGGCAAATCTCTATTTCCAGAGGGGAGTAAGGGCTGAGCCTCTTGAAGACACGGGATTTCCCGAAAAGGCGATTTCCAGGTCAGGGCAATCCCCCCAGACAGAAGTTTCCAAAGAGGGAGGGTTTTCTTATCCCCTGGAAAAAATTTCTCTCTTATCCCATATCGATCCCTCAGATCTTACTTTTCTTAAAAAAATGGCAACTCTCAGGGAATTTAACACTAACCAGGTGATCCCCCCGGAAGGAGAGAAGAGGGCCTCACTTTTTATTATTTTAGAGGGGAAGGTTAAAACCAGCGTAAAGAATAAAGAAGGGGCCTCTGTGGCTTTAGAGCCTCTGGGTCCAGGAGATTTTTTTGGAGAATTATCCCTTCTGGCCCAAACCAGTCGGCAGACCACCATGATCGCAGAAACTCCCTGTAAAGTCCTGGAGATCTCGGAAGCTATCTTAAAACCTTTGCTTATAAAATTTCCGAAAACCCGGATGGTACTGGAAGAGGTTTATAATAGCCGAGAACTTAAGTTAACCCTGGCCTTAGTCCCGCTGTTTAGCGATTTGAAACCGGAAGAGCGTTTATCCATTGCAAAGCATTTAACCTTAGAGACCTTCCCCCAAGGCGCTATTATCTTTAAAGAAGGCACTCCCGGAGATTCTCTCTATATCGTTAAATCGGGTCGTGTGGGAATTTATACCACCCTCATGGAAGACGATGAGGTGAGTGTGATTAAGAAAGCTGCAAAGGATCAAAAAGAACTTTATCTCTCTACCCTGGAAAAAGGAGATTTCTTTGGGGAGTCTGCACTCCTTACCCGGGAACCCCGTTCGGCTACAGCAACCGCCATCGCCGATAATACAGAGCTCCTAAAACTGTCTCAGACAGCTCTGGCCGATATTGTTAAACAATATCCCCGTATTCGATTTGTGATGGAAAAGTATCACCAATGGAGAGTTCGTAAAACGCTGGAATCCCTTAAGTCGATTCTCTAAAAACCCGGTTAAAACAATCATAGCCTTATTAGGACCCGATATGATTCTGATCTTGTCGTAAAGCAAATCTTCCTTTCACCGGAGAGAACCGGCAGTATTTCACTCTCTGGATGATTCAAAAGACTATTTATCTTCCATCAAGTTAAATTCTTCTTGCTGATTTCTAGGAACCGGTTAAATTGTATGAGGGTGAAAAATCCCCCAGGGGTTTCTCTTTCTGCCGGGTAGTTTTTATTCAAATTCTGTTCATGGTTTTATCTGGAGTTAGGTTTTTCTATCACTTGCAAAGGAAGGGAGGATTACAGGATGGAAAAAGAGATCGAAATGATGAAGAAACGTGGACTTGCAGAACTGGAAGCCTTAGAGAATATGCAAAAAAGTCAGGTAAAAAAGGATTTTATATCCCCCCCCGATACACCAGACGGTTCTCCGATCTATCGCGGAGATAGTTTTTCAGAATCTGCAAGTTATCTCTCACTGGCTCTTTCGTTTGTTGCTCTTCTGTTTGCCTTCTACGTGGTCGTCTATCCAACCGGTAAAGGGAAATCCGAACCCGGAACTACCGAAACTGCCATTCCCGCCAACATCCATCAATTAGAAGAAAATCTAACCGACTTAAATACCTTTCGTAAGGTTATCGAAGAAGACCTGGCCAAAGTCAATGAAAATTTAACCCATCTTAACACAGCTTACCGAGAAACAACCCAACAACTGAATACCCTTCAACCCCGGCTTAATTCTTTAAATGAGGTGTCCAACCGTCTCGAGGGGGTTCGGAATCAACTTGCCCGAATACAAACCCAACTGGATCAAATTGCTACAGATCTGCGTACAGAACAGCTTAAAAGTGCTCTCTTACAGGCTAAATGGGATATTTATACCGGTACTTCCTATAAAACTCTTCAATCTCACCTTCAGAGAATCAAATCCATGGCTGTCCAATCTCATCTCCCAGATAAAGAACAGGTAATTCAGAATCTTGATACGGTAATGGCCAGGGTAAATCAAGGGGAGGATTCTGTAATCTCAAAATTAGAGAACGTTTTAAATCAGATTGATACAGCTTTCGAGATGAAATAATTCCTTGTAAAGGGATATAGTTAAAGCCAAATAACCCACATCCAGAATTATGCTGGTTCAAGAGGATGATATTGTAAGCCAGTTGGAACAGTGTATAGACGGTCTTAAGGTTTCCCTGCAGTTATTGGATCCAAATCTTACCGATCCGGCTTATACTGAAGTGGAGTATAAAATAGAAAAACTCTTACCCATTCTGGATGAATTTTATCGAAAAGCCCTGCTAAAGCCCCGATTTAATCCGGGTAAGGCTGAATTAAAAAAGCTCGAAAGCCAGGTTATTTCTCTTCAGCAGGATCTTACAGAGGTTTTAGATGGGCTCAGTCCGGTTCCTTTGGTAGACAAAGCCCAGTGGATTTTAGAACGATTCCTTTCTGAGAACAAGCCCCAGGACCGGATCCAGCAGTTTATCTCCCTTTCTTTAAAGGTCCATAGATTCCTTAAAACCGGATTTTTAAATCAGATCGAAGAGACTCCCTTTCTGACCATGGTTATTGAAGTGGCAGGTTGGTCGGAGCACCTGCTCAGTCAGGGGAAAAACGACCCAAGTTCGGTGGTTCTTTTTGGTGCTAAACTGGCTAAAGATCAGGAAGCCATCCAGGGTCGAATCAAGCTGGCTCAGGATGTCTGTTCCCAACTTTGGGGGCTATCCACCGAGGAAATCGGCAGGTCCTTTTTTAAGGAACAACTTCAGTTTTACAAGCTGCTGTTAGAGGATTTAGAGATCATCCTGGTCTCCGGGGAAGATCCCGAATTGTTCAAGACCTACTGCGAGGAGAACGCCATAGAGATTTACGAGGAGTATCAGCAAGTCATCCAGGAAAAGTTAGAGAATTACGCCAAGAATTTTCCCTTTGATCTAAATCAAATAACCGAAAAACTCCATACAGCCATTATCATCAGCACAGCCGAGCAACTGATCCGTCAGTATGAACGTGTTCACAGGAAAGAGGATATTCAAGGCTTAGATCTCAAAGCAGATCAATATATCCTGGAGGGGGTTATAAGGACCCTCCGGGAAGAATATCCTCTTGTCCTGGCCCGATGCCGTGCAACCCTGGAACATATCAAGCAACTTCGAAGTTCCGTTTCCTGACCTATACGGTAATCTTATTTCGGACCCGCCACTGGCGTAATCTCTCATAATCTTCTTCGGAGAGGGATTTAAAATCCTTTATTTCTGCCTCAACCGGATCTATCTGTTTGATATTCAACTGACCTTTGAAAAAAGCCCCTTCTTCAATCTCTACCAGAGCTCCCTGGAGTTCACCTTCAACTCGGGCAGTGGAGGATAATTTTAGCTTTTCCAAAGCAATGGCTTTACCCTGGAAATGACCCATAATGGAAATATGAACCGCCAGAATATCTCCTTCTACCTTCCCGGATTCTTCAATATAAATCCCTCCGTTTTTGAGAAAAATTGTTCCTTTAATATGTCCTTTGACCCGTAAATCCTCATCTCCGTAAATATCTCCATTTATAACCAAACCTTGATCTATCACCGACATAGTTTCAATTAACAATGGAACAATGAACAATAAACAATTAACAACGGAGAACTAACCCCTTAAGGTTTATTAATTGCTAATTGTCAATTGTTAATTGCTGACTGTGAATGGGTTGATTGCTAATTGTCAATTGCCTGGGAATGAACCAGGACGCCCCGTGCATTCTCACCTTTTTGTAGATCTTCAAAGGCTTTATTGATCTCTTCTAAAGGATAGGTGTTACTGATCAACTCTCCTAATTTCAACCGGCCTGACTTATAAAGGCGAACCAACCTGGGAATATCGACCTGAACCCGAGCCGAGCCGTAATAAGAACCCTTAAGGGTTTTTTCTTCAAGGACCAGCGTATTGGCCGGTATCGAAGCCTGGACTCCTGGAGCGGCCACGCCAATAACGACCGTAGTTCCACCGCGACGGGTAGCCTGGTAAGCCTGTGTGATAACGGTTCCATGTCCAATGGCTTCAAAGGCGTAGTCGACACCTCCCCCGGTAAGATCTTTAATCTTCTGGACGGGATCTTCCCTGGAAGCATTGATAAGATGGGTAGCTCCGAATTGTTTGGCGAATTGCAGCTTACGATCCAGGAGGTCTACCGCGATAATGGTTTCTGCACTGGCCAGAACAGCCCCCTGGATTACATTAAGTCCGACTCCTCCGGCTCCGAATACCGCCACGCGACTGCCGGGTTCCACTCTGGCAGTATTGATCACCGCCCCAACTCCCGTCATGACGCCACAACCGATCAGGGCGGCTTCCCTTAAGGGAATATCCGGATCAATACGCACCAGGCTGATCTCAGGGACAACGGTATGGGTTGCCATGGTTGAAACCCCCAACATATGATTGTATTCCTTCGTCCCCTTATGGATCCGCCGGGTTCCATCCAGCATGGTCCCTCCTCGGGTCAACGCTCTGGCTTCGCAAAGATAGGATTTTCCTGTCGCACAAAAAGAACATCGACCGCAATTCGGTACCCAGGAGAGAATGACATGATCTCCTGGTTTTACAGCGGTCACTCCAGGTCCTACTTCTTCTACAATGCCGGCTCCCTCATGTCCCAACACAATAGGCAGAGGTAAGGGAATCGTACCATTGGTTACAGAGAGATCACTATGACAGACTCCACTGGCTACCATTTTAACCAGTACTTCCCGTTCTTTAGGTTTTTCAAGTTCTAATTCTTCCACAACAACGGGTTGATTTAACTCGTATAAAACCGCTGCTTTCATTTTGGTTAGAGGTTGCCCGTTGTTCGTTGTCCGTTGTTCGGAACTTGAAGGCATCGGACAACAGACCGCGGACTATACATAATAAACCCTAAAAACAATGTGATCTCCAACTTTCCAGCCCCGCTCATAGCGTTGGATGGGTTGACAGTGAAACTGATCGGGAGGAGCTTCTTCGGTACACCAAACGGAAACCGCGTCCCCTTTGACCGAATCCGGGGATTCTAAATAAAAATAATAGGATCTCCGCTCTGAGAGAATCTGTTGAGGAAAAATAAAGGAATAAAAAGCATTATCCCGAAGTTGAGAGGTAGGGATTTTCAGACAGGCGAGATCTTGTTTGGCGTTACGGTCTTCTTTGAGATGAAAGAGGAGATCATGGCGAACCTGACGTAGATAGGTGGCAAATTTAATATCGATCCGATAAAGGTTATCCTTTACAGCGATAAAACTTTCCCCCACCGTATCTGCTCCCTGGATTTCGCAGGAAGGATACTGGCTTAGCTTCAATTTTTTTCGTCGTCGCTCTGCCCGAAGGTTTTTAAACAGCCCCAGGACGTGATTCCCACCCTTCGTAGCCCAGACCAGGTAGGATCCAACCTTAAACTTACCTGGACTCCCTGAAGGCATCCTTGACCTATCTTCGAGATCGGCAATTCGCTCCAGCAGGGCAATTTTTTCGGCTTTTTGAGCCCGAAGGTTGGTTATGATTTGCTCGTAGAGTTTATCTAAATGGCTTCTGGAAGTCAGGGTAGCCCTCTTCCAGGGAGTTATGGGTAATCCTGCAGATTGTTCAAGGGAGAAAATTCCCAGGTTTTGTTCTGCCTTCCAACGCCACTTATCGGCTGCCTTGGCGGGGTTCTGGCAAAAATCTACCAGAGGTTGTGTCACAACGTCCCAGGTAAACCGGGGTGCCACGGCTTTGATATTTTCCGAGCAATTTTGGCGAAGGTCCTGATCCTCCACAAGCTTAAGGATAGCGGCGGTTAAATCCTCTACATTTTCTGCTTCGACGGTCAGGCCTAGGCGATGGGTTTGAATCAACTCACTAAAGTAATCCCCCCGGGTTGCGATGATAGGAAGACCCGTCCACAGGTAATCCAGAATACGCGTCCGAAACGAAAACCGGGTTTCCAGATGGGAAAAATGGGTACTCAAGCCTATATCGGCTTCTAAAAAATAGTTTTGCCGCTCGGTATAAGGGACCCAGGTATGGAAAAAGACCGTTCTGTCCGTAAGACCCAACTTTTTGCTTAAGCTAAGGGTATCGGCCAGCATCTTCTCTCGAATTTGGTCGGGATGTTCAGTACCCATAAAGAACAGCTTTACGTCCTTTCTCATCTGGGATATCCGATCCATGGCTTTAATCAAGGTGAGGGTATCCAGCCAGTTCAGAATACTCCCTCCCCATATCAAGACCTTATCCTGCTCGGTAATGCCTTTATAGACCCCCTTTAAGACTTGCCGGGAGTGTATGGGTTTTTCAGAAGGTATCCCGAAGGGAACCAGATCGAGAAGACGGCGTGCAGAGGGATCTTGATGATAGGTGTAAGGATTCACCCGATTCAGCCCGCAGAGCATCCCTAACCAGAAATCCCTCTGCCGCTCATGGGCACAAAGAAAATAATCCCCTGCCAAAAGTTGATCCCGAACAATTCTGGAAATAGTCTCATGAATCCTTTGTTGCTCTTCAAGGGCCTGGAGGGAACCGGTTGCAGCATTGCTCCAAAGTCTTCGCTGTTTCTCAAGTTCCTCTAAAATAAAGGGACAATACAGATCCACCACTAAAACTTTTTCAGTCTCCTTCAAGAAAGGAAAAAATTCGAGAACCTGCCCCTGGATGAGAATCACATCGTGGTGTTCCACGATTTTTTGCATTTTATCTTCCTCATGGCGCTCACAGGTCAAAATCTGGAACCGCTCTGAAGACAGGTTACCGGCCGAAGGAGTAACTAGGCTTACCTGGAAAGATTTGCTGAGGACATTGGCAAATTCAAAACACCGAATGGCCGGACCGGACATCTGTTGGTCAATAATGGCACTGGATATGATAAGAATTCGAGGTCTTTCCTGGGAAGATATTCTGGATTCCATGAAATTGCGCTTTTTTATCTAAAAACCTTCTTTGTTTTTCGTTTTCCTGAAAAGTTTACTGGACGTTCTTCAAGTATCTAATATATTTTAGATGGCATGTCAAGAAGGATTTATTGTGGCAGTTATGTTAATCTTAAAGAAAATACCCTTAAAAAAGCTGCAAACTCTCTATCTCACAGGCCTGTTTCTTATATCCTGGACGGTCTATCTGCTGGCCTACTATCTTGCAATCCCTTCTGGATTAGAGGGTAAATACTATGCAAATCCAAATTGGCAGGGGGAGCCTCAATTGATAACCGTAGACTCTGAGATTTCCACGGCTGTGCTAAACAAGCGTCGTAGGGCGTTTTCAGAAAATAAATTCAGTGTTGAGTGGAAGGGGTTCATCTGGATAGAGAAACCCGGGTCTTACACCTTTATGACTGCTTCGGATGATGGGTCCGATCTTTTTGTGAATAACCGGCGGGTTGTAGATAATGGGGGCCTCCATGGATTAAAAGAAGTTAAAGGTCAGATTAATCTGGAGCCCGGGGTTTATCCCATCCACATAAGGTATTTTCAGGCCGGGGGTTTCTATCGTATGGATGTGTTCTGGGCTTTGGGAGATCAGCCCCTGGAAAAAATCCCTTCTTCCGTTTTATCGCCCTATCCTTTCAACAACCGGGATTATAAACTTCGACAGGGATTTCATCGAGGTAAGGAGTTCCTTAAGTGGACCTGGTTGGGGATCCTCGGTTCTTTCTCAGGACTTTACCTGTTCAAAAGGTCTTTACAGGGTACCCTATGGCCCCAACAACCCTGGAAATATTATCTTTTGTCTTCGCTTCCGGTGATAATAACTACCTTTCTTATCTACCCTTTTGTAGACCCCACCAAAGCCGTTTATTTTAACTCAGATTCGGCCATTGTACTGAATATGATCGTGGAAAATACGCCTCTGGCTGAGAATATTTACTACTGGGGCCAGGCCAGAAGAGGAAATCTTATCTGTTGGTTGGCAAAAATTTATTTCGGGCTTTTGGGTACGACCGGTCTGCTTCCCTTTATCACATTATTACTGGCATTTTCTATTACCCTTGGCTTTTCCGTTCCCCTCTTCTTAGAGGATCCCGGCCGAAAATGGAAGTTCTTTTTCCTGCCTCTGGGTTTTATCTTTTTGATTCCTACCTTTATCCCCATTCCAGATATCCATACCCTGGAGTATGCCACCCTGGATATTGCTTTCGCCCCGGAGTATTTGTTTCTGCTAAGTATGACCATCCTCCTGGCTTTAAGAAAGTTTATCCATTCTTCTAAAGGATTTCTTCCTCTGATGGTTTTTTCTGCTCTGGCATCCTGGATAAACGATCTGACGATACTATTTCTGGCCATATTGGCTGTAGCCTTTACCATGGTAGATTTCTTTGTAAATAAGAAGATCAGGATGTGGTATTGGTGGAATGGGGGTATTTCTTTGGGAGGGGTATCACTCCTCAAAAACCTTTCGCCCTATCATGCCGAGTATCTGGGTTTTGCGACCTGGAATCAGGTGCGACCTTATTTGGGAGAAGCCGTTTATAATCTCTATCATTTTCTTCCACTTTCTGTATGGCTAAGTATTGGGATTCTCCATATGTTCTTTTTTTTACTCTGGTTTTATATCTGGTTTCGGTACAGGATAAACGATGCGATTTCTATTTTTTATTTTTTCCTTTGGTTGAGCCTGCTGATCCTGGGGGTCTCCGGTCTGATCATCCCCCTCTTTAACGGATGGTTTTATGCCAACCTGGCCCATCCCCGGTATTTTGTAACCGGGATCCAGTTACTTTTTCTGGCTTCCTCGGTGAGCATATTGGCCGTCTGGAGAATTTTTTTAATCGGCCAGAGAAAAATTCTATTTAGTCTATGTACCACAGGTATACTTCTGGCCTTGTTTACGACCCTGGGAAAAGGCAACCATCTCCTGAAAGAGAGAAAAGAAGAGATGTTCTTATCGACTTCTTTAACCTTTCAATCTGGAGAAGTACTTAGTAACTCCGGCTGTGAAGCCGTGATCGGAACCTACCTGAATTCCTATGTGTATGTGCTAGGTGGATTGGGTAAAATGAAAGCGACGGTATTCGAAGGAGATCTGGATCGATCCCTTTCCAATACCAGAAATGTCCTAAATTTAAAGAATATCTGTGTGGTGGGAGATACAATCTCTGATTTTGAACCTTTTTATTCATTAAAAGATAAAATTCTCATAGATCGGGTGGATCCAGAAGGGCCTGTTCGGTTACCCGATGGAAAATTCTTTAAACACTATGTAACAGTTGACAAAATAACTTATTTAAGCTTAAATCCCGTTACAGTGGAAGAGATCGTTTTGGGTGATAAAAGCGCTTCGATTTACTTGTTAAACGGGTTTTCCGGCCCGGAAGGTAAGGAGGATAACCGGTCCCGGTGGTCCGATGGAATGGAATCTGAATTGATCGTTCCCCTTCAAGAAAATAGACCTTACAAAGTCTTGATAACGGCTTTTCCGTTTAGAATTTCTAATAAAGTACAAACCCTGGAGATTTATCTTAATGGGAGTCGAGTCGATACCGTAGTTTTAGATTCTCCCGTTTACAAGGATTATGAAGTGGTCTTCCCGGCGGAAAAGGTAAAAGCCCTTAATAAAATTAAGTTCACGTATGCTTATGGGATATCCCCAAACATTTATGGGGAGATGAGGAAGTTGGGGGTAAATTTTAAGCGTATCCGATTTATCAGGTATGAAGACACGAAACCTTCCCATGAAGGGAGCCCTTTATAGGAACTTGAAGTCCATTTTACAGAATCTTTTTTTATTAACCGGGGTTCTTTTTCTCTGCTTTTTATTTTTGGAAGTGGGCCTGCGGCTGTTGGTATCCCTGCCTCCCCATGAACGACCTCCGACCAGCTTCTGGCAACCCCATCCTTCTTTAGGCTGGTCTTTGATTCCCAATAAAGAAGGTCGGTGGGAAAATCAGGAATTTTCCAACCTGATCCGAATCAACTCCGCCGGGTTTCGGGATCTGGAATATTCTTTGGAGAAACCGGAGGGGGTTTTTAGAATTATTGTACTGGGAGATTCCATGACGGAAGGGCTTCAAGTTCCGTTGGAGCAGACGTTTGCCAAGATACTGGAAACCCTTTTGAATGGAGACATGGTCAAGGATAATCCCTCTAAGAAAAAATTTGAAGTGTTAAATTTAGGCGTAGCGGCCTACGGGACCGGTCAGGAATATCTACTTCTTAAAGAATATGGACTCCGTTATCAACCGGATCTTGTTATTCTGGCTTTTTTATCCTTAAATGATGTTTTAAATAATTCCTTAAAGCTGGAAAAATCCATGGCAGGAACCGAATGGGAACGGGCCTATCGTCCTTACTTTATTCCAGATGGCAATGGCGACCTGAAACTCATTCCACCCCGGGCAATCCGCATTCCCTTCTGGGAGAATCTTTATACTTACCGATTTATTTTACAAAAAATCCGTACTGCTCCCGGGCTTCGCAGATGGTTTTTGCCTCAGCATACCGAGAGGGATTTCTGGGGTCTTTATAATCCCAGACTTACGCCGGAGTGGCGGGAAGCCTGGGATATTACCCAGAAATTGATCTTAAAAATCAAGAAAGAAGCCGGGGACCATCACGCCGGGTTTTTGCTTGTTTCCTTGACTAACCGGGATTCCTTTATCGATGGTACTTTTGCAGATCAGCTCAAGAGATATGCCTCCGTAAACTGGGACATCGACAAACCCGATAAAATTCTGGAGGATTTCTGTCAGGAGCATTCGATTCCTTTCCTTGCCCTGACCCCCTTGTTTCGGGATTATCTTAAAAAAGCCGATCGGCCCATACAGTTTCATTACGCCTCTGATGGGCACTGGAATGTGGAAGGTCACCGACTGGCAGCCGAGTTTATTTACAAGAAACTGAAAGAGATGGAAGTAGTCCAAAAATCTCTTGACAACTCCAACTAAATATACTGGGATTCTGTCCTGAAAAAATCAGTCTAGGGTAGGGTTAAATTTTTGCCCTTACCCCTACACCTCTCTCCCACAGCTTGGGAGAGAGGCCTGGAGCCTAGACGCCAGGATAAGAGTGAGATCCCTGAGAAGGATCTCCTTAATGTCAAACGAGACGTTTGGGGGAGTCAAACGAGACGTTTAACCTACTAACCTTTCCCCGCTTTGCAAGGGAAGGGACTTTGAAGCGAAGTTTCCTCCCTTCACTTCCACCCACGTGCGGGGGGATATAGAGGAAAGGGGGGCTTCCTTGTGAAACGGGCGAGGGATAGGGTGGGGACCCCTTATCCTGGCGCGTAGGGGGGCCGGAGGTGAGGGAAGAGAACTATACCCCATCAGCTTTACAAGGCATGAGTTTCCGGAGGCTTAGAGGGGTTGGGTAAGCCGGAGATAATTCACTTTGTTTAACCTTCTGAAGACTCTGGTACTAAGTTTGCTATAAATCAAAAACTGTATCAAAGTCATTGTCTATAGGTCAAGATAAACTAACCATACGCTGGACGGCAAGGCAAAGGATGTATGGGATTTGCTGATATCGGAAGGCGTACTTTAGAGTAAAGGGAAACTTATGATCTCAAAGCGACAAGTTATGGGCTATTTTGCAGGGATGCTTCTGGCCATCTGGGCTTTTGAGGGTCTGGTTTTTGCCCAAAATAACCTTGGAAGGGCTCCTTTTACCTCTCCTCGCATTGTGAATCTGGATAATAATCCCGCCACTTTGAAGATTATAGCCGGGGATGAAGCCGGTAATTTGAACGGATTTGATGGGACCGGCAGATTACTCTGGCAGGTTCCTTTGCGGATAAACGGCTTTCCGACTTCGGTTCAAGGAACTCCGGCTGTAGCGGATATGGACGGGGATGGGCTTCTGGAGATTGTAGTTACAACCGGAAATATAAATTTTCAATCCACGAGTCCGGGGGGTGTGATTTTATTGAAACTACTGGATACCGGAGGGTTGCTTCCCCCTCTACAAAGGCAGATTTTTGTCTTTGATAATCGGAGTATAGATCCTCCGGATAACGTCCCGGATAGCAGTATTGTATCGCCTGCTCTGGGAGATCTAAATGGAGATGGAATTTTAGACATTGTAGTGGGGAGTTTCGATCAGATTCTCAGGGCGATGGATATCAATGGAAACACCTTTTGGTCTGATCTGGTGGATGAACAGGGTGTACCCACTTTATATAACGGGATAAAAACCGGAGATACCATCTTTTCTTCACCTGTTATTGCCAATATTGATAATGATCCACAACCCGAAGTTATTCTTGGAATTGAGGCCAACGATGCAAGACCCTGTGCAGCCGCCGTCAATTTTACCCTGGCAAAGCCTGGGGGTGGGCTTTTGGTGATTGATGGAAAAACCGGCAAATTCGATACCAATACCCCTTTTGTGAAACCCGCTAATTGTCCTCCCGACCCTTTCTGTCCCTTATGCCCGGCTAAGGTCAACCTGGTTGTCAATATTGATGAAGTCTTTAATTCCACCCCGGCCCTTGCCGATATAAATAACGACGGTCGTCTGGATATAGTATTTGGAACGGGTCGACCTTTTAAACAACCCCCCAGTGGAGCGACCAATCAAACCGTCTTTGCCTATGATACCAAAACGGGTCGGCTCCTCTGGAGTCGAACCACAGGAGGATTTCAGGTTCCCAGTTCTCCGGCTGTGGGAGATGTGGATGGAGATGGGATTTTGGAGGTATTTGTCCGGAGTGATGATGATAAGCTCTATGGATTTAAAGGAAATACCGGTGCTTTGCTTCCGGGTTTTCCGGTAACCTTAGATAAAGCAGCACCTGGGGCTACAGGTTTTCTGGCTTCCCCGGTTCTTGGAGATGTGGATGGGGATGGAATCCCTGAAATTATCGTTGTTGCTTTCGGAAAGTTAAACATCGTTCGGGCCAACGGAACCCTTCTCTCCAGTACCTCTATTCCTAACCTGCTAAATAATACCCCTGCCCTTGGGGACATAGATGGAGATGGACGTCAGGAGATCGTGGTCGAGGGGACCAGTCTTCAGATTTTGCAACAAACCGGAGGAGGGTCGGTACTCCCCTGGCCCCAGTTTAAGGCCAATGCCAGAGGAACTGGACTATTCAACGATACAGGATCAGGGATTAGTCCCTCAGAATTATCCGTCCCCCTTGCAGGCCTGGCAGATTATAATGGAGATAATCTGGCGGATATCGGAGTCTATACCCCTTCCACCGGACAGTGGTTTATACAGGGAACTTCCATTTTCGGTTTTCCCTTCGGGCTTGCAGGTGATATCCCAACTCCGGGGGATTATGATGGAGACCGAATCGCAGATCTTGCCGTCTGGAGACCTTCAACCGGAGACTGGCATCTCCTTCTGGGTGGAGTGGACAATCTTTTCACCTGGGGCCAGTCAGGCGATATTCCGGTTCCTAAGGATTATGATGGCGATCAGAAAACCGATCTTGCCGTCTGGAGACCTTCAACCGGAGACTGGTATATCCTTCCCTCCGGTGGGGGTTTACCCGTGGTCTTAAACTGGGGAAAAGCCGGAGATATACCGGCTCCTGCCGATTACGATGGGGATGGAAAGGATGATCTGGCCGTCTTCAGATCTTCAACGGGGCAATGGTTTATCCTGAACTCCGGAGGAGGCGTTCAAATTTTCAATCTTGGAAAAAGTGGAGATATACCGGTCCCGGCAGATTACGATGGGGATACTAAAGCCAATGTAGCAGTCTGGAGACCCGGTACCGGAGCCTGGATCGCATTGGTAAACGGTAAATCCGTTCAAAGAGTTTTTGGAGCCCAGGGAGATCTTCCAGTTCCAGCGGATTTTGATGGGGATGGGAAAACCGATCTGGGAATTTTTAACACCTCCTTTGGGTTTGGAATATGGCATATTGCTACCTCCTCCTCCGGGTTCAATACCGCTTTCCCCATGGTATCGTTTTGGGGACTGGCCGGAGATCTTCCCGTGTCGGCTTCTGGTGGCAAATAGTACCTTGGATAAAGTCAGGGCCCATGGTAAAATATGTGGCTCCTTTCTTTTGGTGTAGTCAGGAACTGCTTGTTTGTAGGTCCCACCCCTTCCCTCCCCGTCCATGGAGAGGGAAGGGGTGGGACCTACAAACAAGCAGTTCCCTTTGAAGCTGTTTAACCCTTTCATTAACCTGATTTTTTCCGTACTTCTGGGAATTTTTCTATACCGGTTGTTCCCCCCTTCCCAGAACCTTGCTTTTCAGAATTTTCTGCCCGTTCCCGCAGCTTATCTGTATGCGGTCTGGATCCCTTTAGTCTATCTTACTTTCCTCTTCTTCTATGAATGGCTGTTCCGAATTAGAACCCGGCAAGAAATAAAAGGAACTGCTCGGAAAGTCGATCTCTTTACCTATCCTTTCGCCCTTGCGTTTCTGGCTTTGGAATTTTTCTGGGAAAGACTCCGGGATTTTAATTTCTGGTTTGAACTCTTCTTGCTGAGTTTAATTTTTATCAAAGGAATTTTTTTAAGCTATTTTAGCCTTAAATTATTTACCCTGGATCAGCGGGTTTCTTCTAACCTGGAAAAGCCGGATCTGGATTTGAGAAAGTTGATTTTATTTCTTTTCTTCCTGAACCTGGGAGGTTATATCCTTCTGGTCCCTCTGACCCAAACCTCTCCTTATCCTTTTACTTGGGTGGGGGGATTCTTTATTAAGACCCTTTTGATTGCCTGCCTGACTCCAGGAGTTTTCCTGTTAAGTCTGAGTTTATCCGGCTCTTTGACCGCTTCGTTTTTGGTCTGGCTTTCAGTGACCTTCAACTTTCCTTTGGTCCAGATTCCTTTACGTTTTACACCCCTCTGGCTGGGATGGGTTACTCTGGGGGGGGCCTATCTATTGGGGTACCTGTTGAGGGTGGGGAAATGGTGGGTTTTGGAAAAACTTGCCCAAACAAGCATCGAAAGCCGGGCGATTTTGTTTGCTCTGATGATGGTTCTTTTAGGTCTTGCCTTTAAAACTATAGTTCCTAATCCGACCTTCCACCCCCCTTCTTTTCTGGAAGGCGTCTTTGCACTCCTTCTCGATAGACAACTCGGGCTTTTCAGCTATGCACCCCTCTATCTATTGGCTTTCCTGGGCGCAGGCGTTCTTCTCCGGGAAGGTTTGAATAAGAAATTTTTAGTCTTAACCCCGGCCTTATTCGCTTACCTTCTCCTCTGCCTGATCCGTTACGGTTTTCCGGCCAGTCCCTTCAGTTCAGAGCTGGTCAGACCCTTTGACCCGGAAGATATTATCCCCCTCCTTCCTGCCCTGGGAGGATTTATGGCGTTATTTTTTGGACGCATGTTTGGAAAAAAGGACGGATCATCCTTCCATAGCCCCATTCCTTTCTCTTTCGGGCCTGTCTTGATCGTTTTCCTGGTGAATTTAAGTCTGGTGATCTCTCTCCTGCTGGGATATTGTAACATTCCCTCTTTGATAGGAAAATTCCGAAATTTCCAGGTCGATCTGGCGGAAAATCTCGGTCGAGAAATTTTGTTTTTTTATCCTACCCTAGCCTCGGAATCCTTCTGGCCCTCCTGGGGAGTCTGGGTACCGGTATTTGGATTCCTGATATGTCTGGGATATCTGATCCCTCCTCTCCTGGCTTGGGAGGGGGGGAGCAAGAGGGTAAGGAGAATCGGTATAGGGATTCTTTTCCTTTTGATTCCCCTGTTCCTGTTCATCAAGGCCCCCCGCCGGTATTCTGTTCCGGGTATACCCCCTTTCTACCTGTCCTTGAATAAACCGGCCTGGGAAATTAAATTAGAAGAGGACTCGATTCCTTTGACCAGGTCCCTGATTCTGGTCTCCAGTCTGGCTAATTCCGTAGGATTTCCCCAATCCAATGCCATAGCCTTCTTAACCCTGTCTTCGGATAAGGAAGAGATCCAATCCTTTCCCATTCTGGTAGGCGAACATACCTCAGAGTGGGCTTTCGGGAATCCGGATATTCAACCTTTTCTCGCCCACAATCGGGCCATGATTTATACTGCCTGGGTGACCCATATCCGCAAAGGCCCCTGGTTTGAAAGTTATAATTATTATGCTCAATTTGATTTGGAAAAGCCGATGAAAATAAAAAAAATAAGCCTGTATAGAACCCTTCCTCTGGATTTTAAGTTGGCAGATAGCGTGCTTCGTGTGGAAAAGCTGATTCTTCTTTATGCAGGTGATGGAGGGATGACGGACAAAGAACCTCCTGAACCTGCAAAATTGAGTAGCCTTTCAGAGTCCTTGGCAGATATATTAAAATAACCATCCTCACGGACCGGGTATTTTTATACATCACCCTTCACTATATCCTATGAAAAGAAGAATCATTGTCGGTATTACAGGAGCTTCGGGAGTTATTTATGGAATTCGTCTCCTTGAAATTCTTCGACAGCAGCCGAAGCTAGAGGTTCACCTGATCATTTCCAAAGAAGGGGAGCGACGGATTGAACAGGAAACCGACTGGGAAGTTGAGAAGGTCAAAGCCCTGGCCCATGTTTTTCATAATAATCAGGATATCGGGGCCAGTATTGCCAGTGGATCTTTTCGAACCCTCGGCATGATTCTGGTTCCCTGCTCCAGAGATACTCTGTTTACCATCGCCAACTGCCTATCTGATACCCTTATTTCCCGAGCTGCCGATGTAGTTTTAAAGGAAAAGCGAAAACTGGCCTTGCTCATCCAGGAAACCCCTCTCTCGCCCGATTACCTGAAGGATCTGCTGGCCGTGGTTGAAATGGGGGCTTTAGTATTTTTCCCGGCTCCGGCTTTTTATACACAACCAAGAACCATCGAAGACGTTGTCAATCAAACTTTGGGGAGGGTTCTGGATTATTTTGAAATAGACTATCCTCTTTTGCCGAGATGGAAAGAGAAATCTCCAAAAGCACGAAAGAGAGGTTTGAAGAAAGAAGATGGAAGAATTGGAGCTTGATCTTACCAAACTCCCACAGCCTCTGGAATGGGAGAGTCTTTTTGGGAATACCAATCCTGTGGAAATCGAAATCGGGTTTGGCAAAGGCCGATTTTTGCTCAGGTCTGCCTGGGAAAACCCCGGGAAAAATTATTTAGGTATCGAAAGATCTCGTAAATGTTTTCGAATTACCCGTGAGCGTATCCTAAAACGGGGGCTGAAAAATATCCGACTGGTTATGGCCCTTGCTGAGGAATTTATTCCTCGATTTATCCCGGATAACTCCATATCTGCCTATCACATTTATTTTCCGGATCCCTGGCCAAAGCGAAGGCATGCCAAAAGGCGGCTCTTCAAAGAAAATTTTGTGATTCAGTTGGAACGTACGTTGGTTCCAGGAGGTCGGTTAAATATAGCTACCGATGTTGAGAGCTATTATCAGGTCATCCTGGATCTGATAACCCGGTATACCCAATTGTCTCCGGTCGATCATTCCTGGCCCTTTACAACAGCCGATACGTCACAGGCTGAGGAAAACCCTCTGAGGGTTTTAGAAAAAGAAGGTCTTAGTAACTACGAAATCAAGTATCGGAAAGAAGGTCGGAAGATTTACTATGGGAGTTTTGAGAAGGGGTTGGATAAAAATTATTCTCAACGTATCCAGAAGAAAACATGAAATTCCCTTCCCCCCTTCCTCCCCTCTTCCCTCCCCGTCCACGGGGAGGCACAGGGTAGGGGCTGAAAAGCCCTGTCAGGGACGTAGTAGGGGCGCAAGGCATTGCGCCCCTAGTAGGTAACCCCCGATTTTTGTCGAAGGATAAAGGGCGCAAGGCATTGCGCCCCTAGTAGGTAACCCCCCATTTTCGTCGAGGGATAAAGTATCAGAATTTTTCAAGCTGTTAAACAGGTTGCCCCGCTGGGGTTAACCTTCTTATCCCGGCGCGTATGGAAGTCGGGGGCAAGGGTAGAAAATTACACAGGATCAACTTTACAGGATATCAGGTAGTAGGGGCACAAGACCTTGTGCCCCTACTACCTGAATTCTTCCCCGGTCTAAAGAGAAGTCGGCAAGGGGCCTGCACTCCACAAGAAGGAGTAGGGACCTGTTGTCACAGGCCCCTATTGGCAGGAAGGAAATCCTGAACCCTGGCTACTTTTGAGAGAGCGGGGAGGGGCTTTGAATAACGGTTTTTCCGGCTCCTACATTTCCCGAGGTATCTGTGACCTTAAAGACCAGCGTGTGCTCTCCGGGAGAGAGGTTTTTTAAAGAAATCTCGAATTCTTCTTCCTTCGAATCCAATATTTCATCTTTTGGAAAAACGGTTTTCCACTCTCCGGCATCCAGGGAATATTGTGCGTTTTTAAGTGGACTTGCATTATCCATTGCCTGAACGGAAACCAGAAGATCCCCGGTCGTTGCATCTCGGTGCGTAGAAATAGATTTTACTACGGGAGGGGTATTATCGATTAAGAAGGGTTCACTGATTTTCTCTGCCGTCAACGCCTTATCGTCGGGATTGGAAGGAGCATCACTGGCTTTAATCTTGATCTGGTACCATCCATCGGGTAAAGATTCGGTCTCCAGGAGATAAGAGTTTTCTCGGATATCTTCCTCCAGCAACTTCCAATTTTTTTCCTCTTCTCCCTTAAAATAAAGCTCATAGGCCAGGGTATCATTATTGGGATCTTCGGCCACCCAGGTAATAAGTTTTTTACCTCGTTCTACTTTAACCCGGCGGATGGGGCTTGGGGGAGGGGGCGTTTTCTCTTCGCTTTTCTCATCCTTCTCATCGGGTTTTTTGATTTCCTTTACAGGAGGAGGTGCCGGTGGTTCCTCCCGGAAGGAGATCACATTCAGTCGATTGATTCGAGGACTCAGATTTTTTGGGAGATAAGAAATCGTAACCTCTTTGAGCACCGGAGAATCCATGTCCGGAGTTGGTTCTAAGATAGCTTTCCATTGAATAAAGCGAGCTGGTGGGCTGGTAATATTGGTTCCATCTTTATCGGTATATTCCTCAGACCAGGGACTCCAGGTACTATCCGGTTTTTCTGTATTTCCGGTTCGGGTCATAAATTTTATTCCCTGGGGGGTCCCTTTCCAGGAAAGTTTTCCCCATTTTGAAATGATTTGAGCATCATAAGTTGGGGATATTAAGGTTCCCATTTCGCGGGCGTGTAGATCTATTTTGTAAACCATGGCCGTATCTCCGGTTCCCAGGTAGATATCCTGATTTGCTCCTTGAAGGAGGGAGAGGACCTGGGTTTTATCGGTACGGAAAAGGGTTGTAAATTCTCCATCTGAGGAGATTTCATAGACCGTACTTCGGTCATCAGTTCCAACCAGGAGTCTATCATTTTTATCCAGGATCATGGAATAGACGAAGCTGGAGGGAGAGCTCCATATTTTTGTAACGGCTCCTTCCGGGGTGATCTTGTAAATGCTGGAGGTTTTAATGCTTCGCTTTTCTTTAGTATCCTTTTCTTCAGGGGGTTTTTTATCCCTGGAAACAGGGGTTGTCGTTCGGCTGGCCAAGGCAGCAGCATAAAGGTTTCCCTGGCGATCTAAGACCAGGGCATGGATCTCGTTTTCTTCCGCGTCATAGAGGACAGAGACTTTTCCTTCAGGACTTACCCGATATATAATTCCATCCCCTTCACTGCCTGCATAGAACCCTCCCTGCCCATCTGGGATGAGTGCGGTAATATGGGATTGTCCGGAGTCGAATAAAATACGGCTTTTACCTTCGGGGGAGATTTTATAGATTCGGCCTTTATCCCCTGTAGCGGCGAAGATATTTCCGGAAGTGTCCACAACCAAAGCCCATACGTAGGTTTCACCGGTATTAAAAAAGGTTCGATAGGTTCCCTGGGGATCTATTTTATAAATGACCCCATCGGGGGAACTACCAGCGTAAATATGCCCCTGTGCATCAAGGGCTAAACTCAGGATACTGACCTCTGGAGAATCAAAAAAAAGGGAGGGGGTTCCCTCCTTGGAGATTTTAAAGATGCGCCCGTTGTTTCCTGTGGCCGCGTAGAGGTTTTCATCGGCATCCATAGCCAGTGCCCAAACGAACAACTCTTTATCCTCTGTATTAAGAACCGGCGTTAATTTGGGAGACAACACTACCTCTCCTTCATTGGTAATGGAGACCCCATCGGCTTCTCCTCTACTAAAATCCCGTTGGGATCTGGTTTCCCAGAACATGGTATTCACGGCCTCTACAGAAAACGGGCCCGGATAAAGCAAAAGGACTATGACCCAAAAGGCGAACACCCAGACCTGCCTTGAGGATGCTAAGGGGTTCGCCCTTACAAACTTCTTCATACTTCTAATTTTGGTTGTCCGGGGTCCAGGATCCGGGATCTGGTGTTCTTCAGGAAAACTAGTACGGGCGCAAGGCATTGCACCCCTACCCCAAAGATACCCCTCCTGAATTGGACACGGGGAGGCAGGGACATGGGAATGTGGGGACAGGAAAGATACGACGAAGATAGTCGCCGCGTCCCCCGTCATCCATTCCCCACGTCACAATCTGTCTTCTTCCCTGGTAGCCGGATATCGGGGAACTGCAGATTCCAGACTAAGGACTCCGGGTTAACTATAGATTATCTCCTTTTTTAATTTTAGGACTGCCGTCCGTATTTAAGTCTATTCCATATTTGTCGTCTACGGTGATAGGGAGGAGTTCACACCCGGATATCATATAGTTGGTAGGAATACGCTGTCGTGTGAAGATGGTTCCTCGGGTCGGGCCTCCTTCCCCCACGTGCCGGGAGGAATTCATAATAGCCAGAAGGGACACCGGAGGAGATGAAAATTCCCGGCCTTTGATGGTGACTCCAGATTTCGGATGAATCAACTGAACGATAATTTCATTATTCTGTTCTTCAGTTTCCAATAAGCTCATGAGTTGGGTCAGGGATTGGGGTTCGAAGTTCAGGGGGGCTCTAAATTTTTCAAAGGTATTGATGATTTGCGAATCACAAACCATCAATCGGTATTCCCCCCGGGGTGAGCTTTCTGGGATAGTTACATCGACCTTTTCTGCAATTAACTCACCATGGAAAGGCTGGATAAAGACCGTCAAGCGGGTAGATTCTCCCGGTTTAACCACGTCTCTGCTTACCCGAGCCCCCTCGATCTTAGCCACCTCCAGTTTTTCCGACACCGACAGGTGAATGAGAATCTTCTCCACCTGAACATCCTCAAAGGGGTTATTCATCAAGATCCCTACTGGCCTGACGGAGGCTAAAGAAGCCAATACCGAAGCTTCATCTCCAGAGAAAACGTTCTTCTGGATCAGGGGAGGCCGATCTTTTAAGTAAACCTCCGATTGAACCTTAATGGTAACATCTCCGATGGCCCTAAAGGAAGCAAAGAGTGAATTCAGGCAACTGATTCTTACAAAGAGCGGTGCAAAGAAATCATCATTGATGATTTCAAAATTGTATTCATTTACTCGATGATCCTTTTCAGATTCCACGACCACTTTTAAAGGCACCATTTGAGGAGGACTTCCCATGACTCCTGTAATACCGGTACGTCGGTCTTGTCGAATACTTCCCATGACGGTAAGGGGAGATGCGATCTTAAAGGAGTTGATTTGATTTGCCATAACCATATGGACGTAGGAGGTGGTCATGGGGATATCTACCTTACCCGCTGCGAACATAGGATGTCCGAAGGCGATCAGGTGGTTTTTATTGACATAGGTGACGGTACCAAAACCACTTGCCGTTAAATCTCCTCGAATGAGTTGAACTCCCAGAGAAGAACCGGGGCGTAGCATTTCCACCGCTGAAGATGCAGAGGCAGAGGAGTTTTGGGTCAAGGTTTCCTGTATGGATCCCGACAAACCGGCTACTTCGCCTCCTTGAACGGGAACAATCCCGTAACTTTCCAGTAGAGGAGTTATTTCTTTCAGAACCCGTTCATCGATGCCGGACAGCGTCAAGGGGGTTTTAATAGGTATAAAAGAAGAGGGTAACCCACTCACAGGCGGGCCCGATGTCTGGAAGGAAAATCTCCAGGGTTCGGAATCCTGGGTTTGTCGGTTATTATCTATGGGCCAGGAGAATCCTGGATTACGGAGGGCAAACCATTCTTTTAATTTTTGAATTTCAACATCCAGATCCTCAAGGGAAGCCTCAAAGGTTCCGAGTCGACTTGAAAGGTTCCATTCCTGCGCCCAAGGATTCATCACAGAGTTCCAAAAATTGAACATTTTAATCCGACTTCCCAGCATAGAGGTCGGTAGGGAAGCGGTATCCCGAGGGGTGGATGCACAAGATTTGTTCACACAGGATTCCTCTTTGCGGTCGGCCTTCAAGATCTGGCCTCTATTTCCCTCCAGGTCTGCCTTATTCCGTTCATACTCTGCTATCATTTCCAGAATGGGCGTTATTCCGGCCATGGGCTCCGTTTGAAAAATGCTCAGGGTATAAGCCAAAGCCCCTACCAATCGACCGTTTATATAGATAGGGCTACCACTCATACCGGCGATAACGCCGGTTCGTTCTAAAGGAAGAGGACCTCCGGTTACCCTGGCCAAAATCATGTCCCCTCGAGGGGTTATATTTTTTAGTACCCCCACGATTTCAACCTGGAATTCATCGATCCGTGTACCTGAAAAGACCGTTTTACCAATTCCTTTCATTCCAGGTTTGACCTCTTCTACCGGCATAAAAGTATTTAGATCCAGATCAATCGGCTCATCTTTTAAGTTTTCGCCTAGAGAAATCTTCGTTGTTAATGTTCCGATAATAAACACCATCGTTATAAACACGTAACCGATAAGTCTTCTCATAACACGCACCTCTATTTCAATCTCCGAGAAAATATTTCTCCTTTGGGAGCTTATCCCACGAATTTAACGAGGGATGGGTACGGGCGGACGGCCGTCCGCCCGTATTAGGGGCGCAATGCATTGCGCCCGTACTGTGGAAGCGAATAGACCACGATCTCAATCCGTCGATTTTTAGCTCTTCCCTCCTCCGTGCTGTTACTGGCGACAGGTTTATACTGCGCATAGCCGGCAACAGACAATTTTGTAGGATCCAGTTTAAGTTTTTCTTGCAAATATCTCACCACGTTTACGGCTCTGGCCACAGAGAGTTCCCAATTAGTCGGAAAGATAGGTTGTAGATCAGGTCCAATGGGGCGGCTATCGGTATGTCCTTCGATTCGAACAGCCTTATCGTCCAGGTTTTTCAGGAGCATGCCGACTTTATTGAGAACCTCAATGCCACTTTTTTTAATGGTTGCACTTCCCGAGTCAAAGAGAATCTGATCGATAATGTTCACCGAGAGTTGTTCCCTGGCTCGTTCCACCGTTACTGTATGTTGTCTGATCTCTTCTGCCAGGTTTCTGACCAGACTTTCATAGGTAGTTTTCAGCCGGTCCATCTTAATTTTTCTGGTTTCTTCCAGTTGGGCCAGCTTTTGTTGGATAGCAGCTACCTCTATGTTTCCGGCTTCTATCCCTTTGCCGAGCTCTTCCAGGAGCTCACTATAAACGGCTTCCAGCTTCTCCAGTTTATACTGGCTTTCCTGTTCCTGCTCAGCCAGTTTGGCTTGAAGTTGCTCAATCTGGGTCTTGTAGTTTTCAATTTCTTTTCGTTGTTGTTCCAGAGAAGCTTCCCGTTCCTTTTCCTTTTCTTTAAGAGAAGTGATCTGAGATTCCTTCTCTTCGATCTGTTGGCGTAATCCTGCAATGTGGATATCTTTCTCCCCGATTTCCCGGTCAAACTTTACCTTGAGATCGGATAATTGTTTTTCCAGGTCAGCTCGGATGCGCTCCATCTCTTGAATCTGCCTGGTAAGACCTTCAATTTGTGCCGTGAGTTGTGCAACCCGTACTCCTTGTTTACTCCGTTCCTCCTCCAATTCCTTTTTAAGTCGGGCCAGCTCATTCTCTAAATGAGATTTTTTAGTTTCAATCTCACGAATCTGAGTAGTCAATTCCTCAATTTTCTTCTCACGGGCTTCTATCAAAGCTTTTTTATCCTGAATCTCCCGGGTAAACCAGGCTGTAAGGGTTGCCAGTTGCTGTTCCAGATCTTCTTTAACGAAACTGACATCGGCTATATATCCTACCTTCATAGCAAAGTCTACTATTTTCTTTTCACGCTCGGCCAGGGTTTTTTCTTTATTTTTAAGTTCCTGGATAAGCTTTTCATTACTTTTAATAACCTCATCCAATTTTTGATTGACCTCTTTAAATTGTTGTTCCAGATTGGATCTTGCGGCCCTGGCTTCCTCCACCTGTTGAACCAAAGTAGCGATTCGGGTTGCCTGTTCCTGGATTTTAGTTTCCCGAACCAGGGCATCCTTTTCAAAGGCTGCTTTCAGATCAGCCAACTGAGCCTCCAATTTACCTTTAGCCGACCGGGCTTCCTCTAACTGTTGGGTTAGATTGGTCAATTGAGTTTCCAGCTTATCCTTGGCGGCCTGGGTTTCCTCTAATTGTTTGGTTTTATCGACCAGTTGAGTTTCCAATCCATCTTTGGTCAGTTGGATGTCCTGGAGTTGTCGGGCAACCTCGGCCAGTTGAGTTCCCAGTTTGTCTTTAGCAGCTTGGGTTTCCTCTAACTGTTGGGTTAGATTGGTCAATTGAGTTTCCAGCTTATCTTTAGCCGATTGAGTTTCTTCCAGTTGTTTGGTTTTATCGGCCAGTTGAGTTTCCAGTTTGTCTTTAGCGGCCTGGGTTTCCTCTAATTGTTTGGTTTTATCGACCAGTTGAGTTTCCAGCCTGTCTTTAACCGATTGGGCTTCTTCCAGTTGTTTGGTTTTATTGGCCAGTTGGGCTTCCAGTTTATCCTTAGCGGCCTGGGTTTCTTCTAACTGTTGGGTCAGGCCGGTTAATCGAGTTTCCAGCCTATCTTTAGCCGATTGGGTTTCTTCCAGTTGTCGGGTTTTATCGGCCATTGCTACCCGGGCTTCTTCTAGCTGCTTCGTTACTTCCTGGAGTTGAGTTTCCAGCTTATCCTTCTCCGACTTTGAGTCCTCTAATTGTCGGGTTATCTCAATCTGCCGAATTTCCAATCGGCCTTTAGCAACCTGGGTTTCCTCTAACTCTCGGGTTAGAGCAGTGAGGCGTTGGTTTTGTTCCTTGAGAAGATTATCTCTTCTTTCTACTTCCTGGATCAGGTCTTTCCGGCTTTGGATGAGGTCTTCCAGTTTAGATTGAAGGTTCTTCAACTGTTGTTCCAGGGCGGCTTTACTGGATTTCAATTCCTCCAGCTCTTTTTTAAGCGAAGTAATCAAACGTTCATATTCTTCGATTAAGGCGTCTCTGGTTTTCAATTCTTTTTGGAGATTTTCTTTTAGTGTTGTCAGTTGTTGTTCTAATTGGGCACGGGCCGTTTGGAGGTCCTCCAACTGTCTCCTGAGGGCCTGATTTTGACTATTCTGTTCAGAGAGGGCCTCTTCTTTCTTTTTTAGCTCCTCTGCGAGGGCCTCTTTATTCTTCGTGAGCTCTTCCAGGGCCGTTTTAAGTTCTGTTACTTGCTTTTCCAATTCAGCTTTTCCGGACTTAAGCGTATCTAATTGTCGGGTAAGGGAGGCTACCAGGTTATTGTGTTCTTCGATGAGGGTTCCTTTATTTTTAATTTCATTTTCCAGACCCGAGCGAGCTTCTGCCAGTTGAGCTTCAAGGCCCGATTTAACGGCCTTCAGATCCTCCAGTTGTCGGGTCAGCGAAGTAATTTCTCGAATTTTCTCCTCCAGAGCCGTTTCCTGGTTTTTTATTTTGTCTGTCTTTTCTGCCAACAAGGTTTCCAGATCACTCACCCGCTTGGCCAGTTCAGATCTTTCTGTTTCCGTGGTTTCCCATCGTTGATTTAACAGGTCCAACTGTTTTTTCTGATCTTCTATGAGCTTTTCTTTCTCCTTAATATTCCGTTGCAGTTCTGTGAGATTTGCCAGCCGTTTCTCTGCTTCCAGCTTTGCAGTATTCAGATCTCCCACCTTTTTAGTCAGCTCAACGAGGGAAGCCTCACGTTTTGAGACCTCGGTTTGAAACCTCTGGCTCAGGTCTGAGAGTTGTTTTTCCAATTTAGAGCGGGCGTCTTCGCTCTGGGCCAGTTGTTTTGTGAGTTGATCGATTTTAGTATTGGCTTCTATAAGGGAATTTTCTTTATCGGCCAGGTCTGCTTTAAACTTTTCCTTCAGATCTGTGATCTGTTTTTCTAAATCCGAGCGGTTGGTTTGTATTTCTTCCAGTTGTTTGGTCAGTTGATTGATCTTATCCTTTGCCGTGGCAAGCTCGGTTTCTTTTGCAGTTATTTCCTTTTGATATTTCTGTTCCAAAGCCGACAGTTTTTGAGTCCCTTCAGAGACCTGATTTTCCAGGTTTGCCCGATTTTTTTCCATTTCCTCTAATTGCTCCGTCAACCCCTGGATTTTTTCATTTTGTTCTGATATGATCTTTTCCCGTCCCTCCACTTCTTCCTGGAGTCTTGTCCTTAAATCCGACAGTTCCTGTTCCAGATCCTTAACGCGTTGGGTACTTTTATTCAAGAGAGCTTCCTGTTCTGCTTTAGCTTTAAGGGTTGTTAAAAGAGTCTGGTTTTCCGATTTCAGATTATCGATCTGCTTTTTAAGCGCATTGACTTCTTCTAAATGGGTTGATTTATCCTGTTGCATTCTGGTTTGAAGCTGATTCAACCGATTCCCCTTTTCGAAAGCTTCCAGATACTTCCAGTAAAAGCCACCGCCTGTAAGAACAAACAAAAAGAGAAAGACAAAAGTTGCCACCTTCCAATTACTGTTCATGGTACCTCCTCCTCCCCTTTAGAAGAAATTACGATGATAATTAAAGATCCCCCTTGGTAAGACCTGTAAGCACTTTGATAGTGCCCTGTGCTGCTTTAATTACTTGTTGTACTATTTTTCCCTATATCTCGTCAAGAAGTTTTTATACCTTTGGAAGGTAGAGCGCAGGGAGGTTAAACGTCTCGTTTGATAAGAGGTTTTGGTGTAGCTTTTGATGCATAAAGGAGAGCAGATAGAGTTTGCTACAACTTATCAAAGCAATAGTCTGTGCACATCAGGCGGTTAGCGACTTCTTTATTGAGGGTATAGGGTATAGCTTCCATCTTATTCCTTCCTATGGACGGGGGAGACAGGGTGGGAGTCCAGGTTATATTTAATCGATTATAAATTTCAGAGAAGTGGTATTTGATTTCTTCGTTAAAGAGAGACTCATGGTTAGAGATGACAGGTTTCAAATACTTATAAGCTTGAAAAGCCTTCAGGCATCGGTCACTTTTCAGGGAGATCCCGATCCAGATATGAGCGTCGTAGAACCTGTCTATCAAAATACCTCCTTTAGACTTAAGGAGGCCTGATCCTGAGCAGTAATTTCCGAAAGCTTTTAACCATTCCTCATCCGAGTATGAATTTGCAATTAAGATCCAGCTTTCCCCTGCCGGGATTATTCTTCGGATAGGTTTTGCATAATTTTCAATGGTGTTTTTCTGGGTTTTGGTAAAAGAGGCCCCATATTCCTGGAAGCGAATCACAAGAGTTCCTTCCGGGGTTATAGGTGTTAGAGGTCCTGGAGATTCCCGGGGTAATTTTGAACAACTCCATAATCCTGATGATAAAAAGAAGATCCAGAGGAATAACCTTTTCATTTCCGTGTATTTTTCCTTTTTGTCGACTCTGAAAAAGGTTTGGTATTTATATCAATTTTTAATGGGTATCAGCCAGCTCCGCCAGGGGCGAGGGGTAGCTATTCTCAACAAATTCTTGGAAGTTGCTCTCCGGTCAACATATCAACCACCCGTGTACCGCCTATTCGGGTTTTCATAAAAACTATACCGGGGTGATCATCAAGGACTTCTCCGATAATAGCGGCTTCTCTACCTAAAGCATGGGTCTTCATCTTTTCAACTATACGTTCGGCATCTTCTCTATCCACGATGGCAATGAGTTTTCCCTCGTTGGCTACATACAGAGGGTCCAACCCTAACATCTCGCAGGCTCCTTGGACTTCTCTCGGTATAGGGATTTTATTTTCTTCTATTCTGATTCCGACTTTGGAGCTAGAGGCAATCTCATTGAGGGCACTTGCAATCCCGCCCCGTGTGGGATCCCGCATACAATGGATTTTTGTACTTACACTCAACATATCCATGACCAGAGAGGTTAACGGGGCCGTATCACTTAAGATATGAGTCTCAAATTCCAGTCCTTCTCTGACGGACAGAATAGCAATCCCATGAATTCCTATTGCACCACTTAGGATGACTTTATCCCCCGGTCTTGCCCGGTCAGAAGAGATCTGGATATCCTTTTCGACTATCCCTATACCCGAGGTATTTATAAAAACTTTATCTCCTTTTCCTTTATCTACTACTTTTGTATCTCCTGTAACCAGTAAAACCCCGGTTTCTTCGCAGGCGCTTTTCATGGAAAGAACGATCTTCCATAGGTTTTCTACGGGAAAGCCCTCTTCAAGAATAAAGGCTGCACTTATATAAAGAGGTCTTGCACCACTTACCGCAAGGTCATTGATAGTCCCATTAACCGCAAGCTTTCCAATATCTCCTCCCGGAAAAAATATAGGATTTACCACATAGGAGTCTGTTGTAAACGCAAGTCTTGTTCCATTTACCTCAAAAACAGCCGCATCGTTAAGAGGTCCGAGATAGGGATTTTTAAATTGCGAAAGAAATATTTTCTTTATCAGATCCGCGGATAGTTTTCCTCCGCTTCCGTGACCGAGAAGTATATTTTTATAATCTGTTATTGGTAAAGGACAACTAAGGACGAATTCGACGTTTTCGGACATTGAAGCCTTCTTTATTTTGAATCACCGATTTTTTATGGAAAAGTCGGTGAGGAAAGAAGTTAGATAATTTCCTTCTCTCTCCCCCTCATCCCCCGCAAGCGGGGGATGAGGAAGCTTGGGAGCATGGGCGTCCCACTGAGTTCGGGTATAGCGCCGCCGTGCCCCTACTAACGGCCTTTTCCACTTCCCTGTTGTGACTACGAGTCTCTTATCTTAGATTTTGGATCCTTTAGGGGTTGGCAATTAAGGACTCATGGCTGGTAGCTTTAAATATCTGCCATAGTTGTAATAAGCGGCGCATGCTCCTTCCGAAGATACCATGGTGGCTCCCAGCGGATGTCCGGGGGTACATTCTTTACCGAAGGCTGGGCACTCATGCGGTTTCTTTAAGCCTTTTAGAATCTGGCCGCTTATACAGGCAGGAGACTCCTGGGCCTTTATCTCATCAACCTCAAAGAGTCGTTCTGCGTCGTATTCCCCGAACTCATGCCTCAGCTTATAACCACTTTTCGGAATAATTCCTATTCCTCGCCACTTTCTATCTGTGACTTCAAAAACGTTGAATATGAGCCTTTGAGCGGATATATTTCCCTCGCGCTTTACAGCTCTTGCATACTGATTTTCAACCCCGGCCCTTCCCTCCTCTAATTGTTTTACGACCAGGTAGACACCCTGGAGTATATCCAAAGGTTCAAACCCGGTGACTACAATGGGAACCTTATAATGGGCTGAAATCGGTTCATACTCTTTCCACCCCATGATGGTACAGACATGTCCGGCAGCCAGGTATCCCTGAATACGATTCTGGGGTGACTGTTGGATGGAGGCAATTACAGGAGGGACGAGGACATGGGAGACCAAGAGGGAAAAGTTTTTTATCCCTAACTTTTTGGCCTGCCATACTGCCATGGCGTTTGCCGGAGCCGTTGTCTCAAAACCCACAGCAAAAAAAACCACCTTCTTATGGGGATTATTCTGGGCTATCTTCAGAGCATCCAGGGGGGAGTAAACGATTCTTACCTCTCCTCCCTCCGATTTAACGGCAAGGAGGTCTCTTTTGGAACCTGGAACCCTCAGCATATCTCCGAAGGAGCAGAAAATAACGTCGGGGCGAGAGGCTATTTCCAAGGCTTTGTCGATCATCTCAAGGGAGGTCACACACACCGGGCATCCAGGACCGTGAACCAGCGTAACTTCTTTGGGAAGAAGTTCATCGATTCCGTATTTAACAATCGTATGGGTCTGCCCGCCACAGACTTCCATGATAACCCAGGGATGCTTCACCAACTGGTGGATCTTATCTACCATGCGAGAGATGGTCTCTTCATTTCTATATTCATCAAGGTATTTCATGGTTTAAACCCTACTAAAAATGACCTCTATTTTTAGTTGTCTTCCTGGAGGGTTCTAAGTTCTCCAAGTTCATTCATCTGATCCAGGAACTCAAAAACCTTTTTGGCTTCTTCTTCATCAACCTTGCTTAAGGCAAATCCTACATGAACCAGAACATAATCCCCAAGCTGTATATCCGGTACATATTCAAAACAGGCTTTTCGGGTGATCCCATCAAAATCGACCTTACCCATTTTAAGCCCGTTTTCATGGAAAATTTCAACTACTTTTCCGGGAATTGCCAGACACATTCTCTCATCTCCTTTTTAGTCGTGGATCAAAGGTATGGGATTAAGTTAGTTTTACCCTTATATGGCAGGTCAAATGGGACGTTTGACCTGCCATGTTGAATATTCAACAGCCCTGGACGGATGTCAAAAAACGGGAAGCAGCTACCATGACTTGTCCAAAGGATATACCCCCATCATTGGGGGGTACTCGCTGATGGATATAGGGTTTGAATCCTTCTTCCTCAAGTCTTCTCCAGGTACGCTCGGTTAAGTATCGATTTTGAAATACACCTCCTGTTAACACGACTTTCTCCATACCCATAAGATGAGCTACCTGCAGGATAATTTCAGAGAGGGTATTATGGAACTTTGTTCCTATCACATCCTTTGACGTTCCTTTTTGAAGATCTTCTAAGAGGGCTAAAATCATTGGAGTCCAATCTATAATTTCTTGGTTTGTGATTTCAAAGGGATAGGAGGAGTTGATTCCCTCTCTGGTCACGTATTCAAGTTCCATAGCTGCCTGTCCTTCAAAACTCACCCGTTGCCTCAAGTTTATTAAAGCAGCTACGGCGTCAAAGATACGTCCAGCACTTGATGTAAGGGGAGAATTTATCCCTTTCCTTATCATCTGCCCGAGAATTCTAAGCTCCTCTTCACAAAAGGTTCGAAGAAAGGGGATCTCCTTTTTTTCCATAACCTGTTCGGCTTCTTCACCAAAGAGTTCATAGAGAATCCCCAGAGCTGTCCTTCTTGGTTCATGGATTGCCTTCTCCCCCCCGGGGAGTCTAAAGGTTCTAAAGTGGTAAACCCGTCGAAATGAAATATAATCAGCCCAAAGGAATTCACCACCCCAGATAGTTCCATCAGTACCGTATCCTGTTCCATCCCAGGAGACTCCTAAAACAGGACCTTCTAACTCATTCTCTGCCATACAGGCAGCCACATGGGCGTGATGGTGTTGAATCTCTATCACAGGCAGGCCCAGGCTTTTCGCGTACTTAGTAGAAAGGAAATCCGGATGCATATCGCAGGCAACCCCTTCAGGTTCAAATTCGTAGAGCTTTTTAAAGTCCCTTATAACCCTTTGAAAAGCCTCATAAGCTTCCTGTGTTTCAAGGTCGCCTATATGCTGACTCATAAATATCTGGTCTCCCAGAGAAATTGCTATGGTATTTTTTAGATGAGCTCCTACAGCCAGAATTTTAGGCAAGGGTGCACGATTAATTCCCCCCGATAGCCCCCACCCTACCCTCCCCGTGGACGGGGAAGGAAGAGGGGGGCTACCATTAAGGGTTTGTACAGGGCGGATGGGAAGAGGGGCATATCCCCTTGCACGTCTGAGGAGGAGCTCTCTTCCCAGGATTACGCGTGCAATGGAATCATCCACATGCCTTATAATGGGACGGTTATGGACCAAAAAGAGATCGGCAATTCCTTGAAGGCGGATCAGAGCTTCTTTTTCATCAATTACGATCGGTTCATCGGTCAGGTTCCCACTTGTAGCCACAACAGGAAAGCCAAGTTCTTGCATCAGGAGATGGTGAAGGGGCGTATAAGGTAGCATGACACCCAGATAAGGGTTATGAGGAGCTACACTGGGAGCTATCTTTTTGTTCATCGTTCTTAACTTCCCTCTGGCAGCCAGGGAACCGGTTTGCCGGACTCCTGTGGGGTATCTTTTAAGAAGTACAATAGGGCTTTCCGGAGAGCAGAGAAGGCGTTCTTCAAAGGATGAGACCTCACAATATTTTTTTACCGTATCCAAAGACGGAAACATAAGGGCAAAAGGTTTTTCTTCTCGTCCTTTCCTTTCACGAAGTTTAATTACAGCCTTTTCATTCCTTGCATCTACGATAAGGTGAAATCCGCCCAAACCCTTTAGGGCTAGAATTTTTCCACCTCTTACCGCTTCGGCTGCAGCGATAAGGGCTCTATGTCCCTTTGCGATAGGCTCTCTTTTCGGAGTCCAGAGTTCCAGGGTTGGTCCACATGCAGAACAAGCATTTGGTTCGGCATGGAACCGCCTATTTTGGGGTTCTTCGTACTCATCGCGGCATTCTGGACACATCTTGAAGATCTTCATGGAGGTGTTCTGTCTATCGTAGGGAAGTGCCTCAATGATAGTAAAGCGGGGGCCACAGTTTGTACAATTTGTAAACGGATAAAGAAAGCGACGATCGAGAGAGTCGAATACTTCCTCCCTGCATTCAGAACAGGTAGCTATTTCAGGGAGAACAAGGGCTCTTTTCTCCCCTGTTGCTTCGCTTTTTCTTATCTCGAAGCTATTAAAACCCACGGGGTCCAGAAGAGAGAACTCAAGGCTTTGGATTATTGATCTGGGTGGTTTTTCTTTATCTAAGTGGAGCAAAAAGGCATTTAAATTTTCTTCTTTACCTTCGACTTCAATAAGCACTCCCTCGGGAGAGTTTAAGACCCAGCCCTGAAGTTCGAGTTGGGTTGCCAGGCGGTAGATAAAAGGTCTAAATCCAACCCCTTGAACAGCTCCCCGTAGAATAATCTTGAGACGTCTATTCCCTTCTATTTTGACTTTATTCTGGATCTTCTTAATTTCTTTAAGACTCATGGGTATCAGGTCGTTGATGATCGTCTGACAGATGATAGGCTTGAGTAGGGGCACAAGGCCTTGTGCCTTGAGTAGGGGCACAAGGCCTTGTGCCCCTACTCTCATCGGCATTTGATGGTAACACCGTTTTCCAGCTCCACGGCATCTACTAAGACCTGGTTTCCTGACACAATCTCCATATCAGAAACACCGCAGCGTGTGCAGGTAAACGGCGGATGATTGAATTCACTTTGGGCTCCACATTGCTTGCAGCGTAGGCAAGGAGGGACTTCCACGATCTCCAGCACAGCTTTTGCTGCTGTTGTACCCTCGGCCACCAATTGGAATGAGAACTCAAGACTATCCGGCGCCACCATCTGCAATTTTCCAATCTGCAAACAGATTCGTTGCACTTTTTGACCTTCTGCCGCATTCAGTGCTACGGTTAAAATAGCCTTAGCGAGTCCCATCTCATGCATTTTGATTTCTTTCGTGATCTGTTTGATACTTCATACTTTGCCTTGAACCTTTACAGGGATCTAATTTTTAATATAGACATCACAAGTTTCAAATTAAAATTGGTTTTATTTGATCGAACGGCTCTTTTTTACCCTGACTTTCATTTCCCCATGGGTTTGTTGATGATCTGATTCCCTCTATCCTGAAGTAGAGAAATTTGAGAAGTAGGGGCACGGCGCCGCCGTGCCCCTACTGTGCCCGCTCTGCATCGGATAAAGTCCCCTTCTTTAAAGCCATCAGCCCATCAATTCGCTTCCCATTCCAAAGAGGTCATTGAGAAATTCAGATCCAGGTTCATTTCCTCTTTCCTTAAAGCCTTACTTAAAGTATACCGATAAACCGGGACTTTTACAAGGTCATCTTGAGTACCTTGTTTACTTAGTTTTACCTGACTTTTAAGTGGCCCTGACCTTCGGCCCTTCTCCCCTCACCCTCCCCCTATCCTCCCCCCGGCCCCCCAGTTCCCCCTCTTCTGTAGGGATGAAGGGCCCCTCATCCCTACAGAAGAGGGGAACTGGGGGTGAGGGATGGGAGCGGAATAAGTAGGCTAACCGTCCCCGGTTGACAAGTCGGTTAGCCTCGGCGGGGGGACCTGTTTCACAGATGACCGAAACCCCCGACGCAAGTCGGGGGCTACCGATTTGAGAAACCAATTTCTGGCAGTTCGTCCCTGACAGGGCTTTTCAGCTTAACCTGGTGCTTATGGAGGTCTGGGGGTGTGAGGGGAATCACACAGAATTAACTTTACAAAGCACTACTACACTGTTTACTTAATTTTGGCCTCATAGGGCTGCTTTCACTCCCCAGCTCCCCTCTCCCGCAGCGTGGGAGAGGGGCCGGGGGTGAGGACCACTTAAACGTTAAACAAAACTAGGTAAACAAAGTACTACTCTCCCCTTAAAATAGAGTAGGGGCGCACAGCCATGCGCCCCTACTCTTCGCTTCTACTCCACCTGGGTAGATCTTCAAAGGGCAACTGACAAACGTTAAGCTTTCAGTTTCAATCCCTGTTGGGTTCTTATCGGCCTTCCAACCAAAGGAATAGGAATATAATCCAAAATCGGTCCAGAGTTTCAATCCCTGTTGGGTTCTTATCGGCCTTCCAACTTCCACTCCCCTGGGATTTGGATTCCAAGTTTTTCGTTTCAATCCCTGTTGGGTTCTTATCGGCCTTCCAACGGAAAGCAGCCCTTCTTTTTTTTTGTGAAAAAAATGTTTCAATCCCTGTTGGGTTCTTATCGGCCTTCCAACCCCCGCAGAACTCCTGGTACCTCCTAAACTTATAAAGTTTCAATCCCTGTTGGGTTCTTATCGGCCTTCCAACCTGCTACTCCCCTCCACGGCTAGCCTTGCGGTTGTAGTTTCAATCCCTGTTGGGTTCTTATCGGCCTTCCAACGCAAAGAGCTTTAATAACGCCCCCTTTTGGATTTCCGTTTCAATCCCTGTTGGGTTCTTATCGGCCTTCCAACAAGTTCTTTATTGATGGTAGAGAGAAGTTGAAAGATGTTTCAATCCCTGTTGGGTTCTTATCGGCCTTCCAACCAAATGCCCCAAATCCCGCTAATCATAAAAAAGGCGTTTCAATCCCTGTTGGGTTCTTATCGGCCTTCCAACTAAACCGGAAGAATAATGGAGCGGCATTTTGAGATGGTTTCAATCCCTGTTGGGTTCTTATCGGCCTTCCAACCCAGAAAAAAATCAATGAAAATGGGCCGGCTGATTTTAGTTTCAATCCCTGTTGGGTTCTTATCGGCCTTCCAACGCAGCATTTAACTGAGCATATTCTGTAGCTAAAGAGGTGTTTCAATCCCTGTTGGGTTCTTATCGGCCTTCCAACATGACCTGGATGGATTTTTTAGAAGAATTAGAAGAGTTTCAATCCCTGTTGGGTTCTTATCGGCCTTCCAACTCCTTCACATATTCCGGCGCATTGGCACTATTCAAGTTTCAATCCCTGTTGGGTTCTTATCGGCCTTCCAACCGGTTTGGTTCATTTTTTCTCAAAATCGGTAGAGCTGTTTCAATCCCTGTTGGGTTCTTATCGGCCTTCCAACGAGACGGAACAGGAATATAAAAGAAGAAAAAGAAGTTTCAATCCCTGTTGGGTTCTTATCGGCCTTCCAACCCAACTTTTTAATGAGGGGGTCTGGCTGGTCAATAGTTTCAATCCCTGTTGGGTTCTTATCGGCCTTCCAACCTAGAAAAAAAAATGGGAGAAAAGGTATACATTTCAGGTTTCAATCCCTGTTTGGTTCTTATCGGCCTTCCAACTTC